>NZ_MDGW01000077.1:0-36044 GCF_001712525.1 Shigella sp. FC1661 | reverse complement strand
AGGCAGTTCGCCGTGACCGAGCCAAATCAGGTGTGGTGCGGTGATGTGACCTGTATCTGGACGGGTAAGCGCTGGGCGTACCTCGCCGTTGTTCTCGACCTGTTCGCAAGAAAACCAGTGGGCTGGGCCATGTCGTTCTCGCCGGACAGCAGGCTCACCATGAAAGCGCTGGAAATGGCATGGGAAACCCGTGGTAAGCCCGGCGGGGTGATGTTCCACAGCGATCAGGGCAGTCATTATACGAGCAGGCAGTTCCGGCAGTTATTGTGGCGATACCAGATCAGACAGAGTATGAGCCGGCGCGGAAACTGCTGGGATAACAGCCCAATGGAACGCTTCTTCAGGAGTCTGAAGAACGAATGGATGCCGGTGGTGGGTTACGTAAGCTTCAGCGAGGCAGCTCACGCCATAACGGACTATATCGTTGGATATTACAGCGCACTAAGACCGCACGAATATAACGGTGGGTTACCCCCAAACGAATCGGAACCGTTCGCCAGAAAACGGGCGTAATCGGGTAAGACATAGCGCGGTTTGTACGGCGCATGACCTTCAAACATATCGCAGATTACACCCTCATCCAGCGCGCGGCGGGCTTCGGCAGGAAGCTGCGGATAAGGCAGATTGTTTTCTGCTTCCAGAGCCAGAAAATGGCGCTTCTGCTCCGGGCTAAGCACTGGGCTGGTGACAATTTGCTGGCAACGTTGTTGCAGTGCATTTTCATGAGAAGTGGGCATCTTCTTTTCCTTTTATGCCGAAGGTGATGCGCCATTGTAAGAAGTTTCGTGATGTTCACTTTGATCCTGATGCGTTTGCCACCACTGACGCATTCATTTGAAAGTGAATTATTTGAACCAGATCGCATTACTGTGATGCAAACTTGTAAGTAGATTTCCTTAATTGTGATGTATATCGAAGTGTGTTGCGGAGTAGATGTTAGAATACTAACAAACTCGCAAGGTGAATTTTATTGGCGACAAGCCAGGAGAATGAAATGACTGATCTGAAAGCAAGCAGCCTGCGTGCACTGAAATTGATGGACCTGACCACCCTGAATGACGACGACACCGACGAGAAAGTAATTGCTCTGTGTCATCAGACCAAAACTCCGGTCGGCAATACCGCCGCTATCTGTATCTATCCTCGCTTTATCCCGATTGCTCGCAAAACGCTGAAAGAGCAGGGCACCCCGGAAATCCGAATCGCTACGGTAACCAACTTCCCACACGGTAACGATGACATCGAAATCGCGCTGGCAGAAACCCGTGCGGCAATCGCCTACGGTGCTGATGAAGTTGACGTTGTGTTCCCGTACCGCGCGCTGATGGCGGGTAACGAGCAGGTTGGTTTTGACCTGGTGAAAGCCTGTAAAGAGGCTTGCGCGGCAGCGAATGTACTGCTGAAAGTGATCATCGAAACCGGCGAACTGAAAGACGAAGCGCTGATCCGTAAAGCGTCTGAAATCTCCATCAAAGCGGGTGCTGACTTCATCAAAACCTCTACCGGTAAAGTGGCAGTGAACGCGACGCCGGAAAGCGCGCGCATCATGATGGAAGTGATCCGTGATATGGGCGTAGAAAAAACCGTTGGTTTCAAACCGGCGGGCGGCGTGCGTACTGCGGAAGATGCGCAGAAATATCTCGCCATCGCAGATGAACTGTTCGGTGCTGACTGGGCAGATGCGCGTCACTACCGCTTTGGTGCTTCCAGCCTGCTGGCAAGCCTGTTGAAAGCGCTGGGCCACGGTGACGGTAAGAGCGCCAGCAGCTACTAAGCAAGATGCTTTACGCCTGATGCGCTGCGCTTATCAGGCCTACGAGACGTATCTACCCGTAGGCCGGATAAGGCGTAGACGCATCCGGCAAAAGCCGCCTCATACTCTTTTCCTCGGGAGGTTACCTTGTTTCTCGCACAAGAAATTATTCGTAAAAAACGTGATGGTCATGCACTGAGCGATGAAGAAATTCGTTTCTTTATCAACGGCATTCGCGACAACACTATCTCCGAAGGGCAGATTGCCGCCCTCGCGATGACCATTTTCTTCCACGATATGACAATGCCTGAGCGTGTCTCGCTGACCATGGCGATGCGAGATTCAGGAACCGTTCTCGACTGGAAAAGCCTGCATCTGAATGGCCCGATTGTTGATAAACATTCCACCGGCGGCGTCGGCGATGTCACTTCGCTGATGTTGGGGCCGATGGTCGCAGCCTGCGGCGGCTATATTCCGATGATCTCCGGTCGCGGCCTCGGTCATACTGGCGGTACGCTCGACAAACTGGAATCCATCCCTGGCTTCGACATTTTCCCGGATGACAACCGTTTCCGCGAAATTATTAAAGACGTCGGCGTGGCGATTATCGGTCAGACCAGCTCACTGGCTCCGGCGGATAAACGTTTCTACGCGACCCGTGATATTACCGCAACCGTGGACTCCATCCCGCTGATCACTGCCTCGATCCTGGCGAAGAAACTGGCGGAAGGTCTGGATGCGCTGGTGATGGACGTGAAAGTGGGTAGCGGCGCGTTTATGCCGACCTACGAACTCTCTGAAGCCCTTGCCGAAGCGATTGTTGGCGTGGCTAACGGCGCTGGCGTGCGCACCACCGCGCTGCTCACCGACATGAATCAGGTACTGGCCTCCAGTGCAGGTAACGCGGTTGAAGTTCGTGAAGCGGTGCAGTTCCTGACGGGTGAATATCGTAACCCGCGTCTGTTTGATGTCACGATGGCGCTGTGCGTGGAGATGCTGATCTCCGGCAAACTGGCGAAAGATGACGCCGAAGCGCGCGCGAAATTGCAGGCGGTGCTGGACAACGGTAAAGCGGCAGAAGTCTTTGGTCGTATGGTAGCGGCACAAAAAGGCCCGACCGACTTCGTTGAGAACTACGCGAAGTATCTGCCGACAGCGATGCTGACGAAAGCAGTCTATGCTGATACCGAAGGTTTTGTCAGTGAAATGGATACCCGCGCGCTGGGGATGGCAGTGGTTGCAATGGGCGGCGGTCGTCGTCAGGCATCTGACACCATCGATTACAGCGTCGGCTTTACTGATATGGCGCGTCTGGGCGACCAAGTAGACGGTCAGCGTCCGCTGGCGGTTATCCACGCGAAAGACGAAAACAGCTGGCAGGAAGCGGCGAAAGCGGTGAAAGCGGCAATTAAACTTGCCGATAAAGCACCGGAAAGCACACCAACTGTCTATCGCCGTATCAGCGAATAACGGTATACTGATCTGATCATTTAAATTTGAAGCACTGAGTACGGAGAACATATGAAACGTGCATTTATTATGGTGCTGGACTCATTCGGCATCGGCGCTACAGAAGATGCAGAACGCTTTGGTGACGTCGGGGCTGACACCCTGGGTCATATCGCAGAAGCTTGTGCCAAAGGCGAAGCTGATAACGGTCGTAAAGGCCCGCTCAATCTGCCAAATCTGACCCGTCTGGGGCTGGCGAAAGCACACGAAGGTTCTACCGGTTTCATTCCGGCGGGAATGGACGGCAACGCTGAAGTTATCGGCGCGTACGCATGGGCGCACGAAATGTCATCCGGTAAAGATACCCCGTCTGGTCACTGGGAAATCGCCGGTGTCCCGGTTCTGTTTGAGTGGGGATACTTCTCCGATCACGAAAACAGCTTCCCGCAAGAGCTGCTGGATAAACTGGTCGAACGCGCTAATCTGCCGGGTTACCTCGGTAACTGCCACTCTTCCGGTACGGTCATTCTGGATCAGCTGGGCGAAGAGCACATGAAAACCGGCAAGCCGATTTTCTATACCTCCGCTGACTCCGTGTTCCAGATTGCCTGCCACGAAGAAACCTTTGGCCTGGATAAACTCTACGAACTGTGCGAAATCGCCCGTGAAGAGCTGACCAACGGCGGCTACAACATCGGTCGTGTTATCGCTCGTCCGTTTATCGGTGACAAAGCCGGTAACTTCCAGCGTACCGGTAACCGTCACGACCTGGCTGTTGAGCCGCCAGCACCGACCGTGCTGCAGAAACTGGTTGATGAAAAACACGGTCAGGTGGTTTCTGTCGGTAAAATTGCAGACATCTACGCCAACTGCGGTATCACCAAGAAAGTGAAAGCAACTGGCCTGGACGCGCTGTTTGACGCCACCATCAAAGAGATGAAAGAAGCGGGTGATAACACCATCGTCTTCACCAACTTCGTTGACTTCGACTCTTCCTGGGGCCACCGTCGCGACGTCGCCGGTTATGCTGCGGGTCTGGAGCTGTTCGACCGCCGTCTGCCGGAGCTGATGTCTTTGCTGCGCGATGACGACATCCTGATCCTCACTGCTGACCACGGTTGTGATCCGACCTGGACCGGTACTGACCACACGCGTGAACACATTCCGGTACTGGTTTACGGCCCGAAAGTAAAACCGGGTTCACTGGGTCACCGTGAAACCTTCGCGGATATCGGCCAGACTCTGGCAAAATATTTTGGTACTTCTGATATGGAATATGGCAAAGCCATGTTCTGATAATGGGTGCGGCTTGATGCCCTCACCCCGGCCCTCTCCCACAGGGAGAGGGTGAAACATGTTGATAAGGATAAAACAATGGCTACCCCACACATTAATGCAGAAATGGGCGATTTCGCTGACGTAGTTTTGATGCCAGGCGACCCGCAGCGTGCGAAGTATATTGCTGAAACTTTCCTTGAAGATGCCCGTGAAGTGAACAACGTTCGCGGTATGCTGGGCTTCACCGGTACTTACAAAGGCCGCAAAATTTCCGTAATGGGTCACGGTATGGGTATCCCGTCCTGCTCCATCTACACCAAAGAACTGATCACCGATTTCGGCGTGAAGAAAATTATCCGCGTGGGTTCCTGTGGCGCAGTTCTGCCGCACGTAAAACTGCGCGACGTCGTTATCGGTATGGGTGCCTGCACCGATTCCAAAGTTAACCGCATCCGTTTTAAAGATCATGACTTTGCCGCTATCGCTGACTTTGACATGGTGCGTAACGCGGTAGACGCGGCTAAAGCACTGGGCATTGATGCTCGCGTTGGTAACCTGTTCTCCGCTGACCTGTTCTACTCTCCGGACGGCGAAATGTTCGACGTGATGGAAAAATACGGCATCCTCGGCGTGGAAATGGAAGCGGCTGGTATCTACGGCGTCGCTGCAGAATTTGGCGCGAAAGCCCTGACCATCTGTACCGTGTCTGACCACATCCGCACTCACGAGCAGACCACTGCCGCTGAGCGTCAGACCACCTTCAACGACATGATCAAAATCGCACTGGAATCCGTTCTGCTGGGCGATAAAGAGTAATTGTGTTTCGCTGAAAGGCGATTGTCGTGTGAAGCCGGAGTGGGAGACTGCTCCGGCTTTTTAGTATCTATTCATCAATAGCAACTGATTTATAGATTTACTATTATTTTTCATATGGATAGAAAATAAAATCTATTCAAGTATCTATTCACGAATCTATTCATTTATGTTCAGCCGTCATCCAGGAAGGGCATATCAGCAACTCTGGTGGACAACCATAAATTTCTGCCATTTTGCTTTTGATGTTTGAGCTAAACCGTTCCGTCTTTTCGATCTATTTTAGAGAATTAATCGAGATACCTAACATTTTACTTACTTCAGCAAGCGATAATTTATGCCTGATACGCACGGCGGCTAGCCAGGAAATACGCTGGCTTAACATTAAATTGATAATCTCCCGCTCCTGGTTTTCCAGATCGATCATATTCCCTTCCTTTTGTATTTTAATCAGCGAGTTACCTTACCGCCCCCGCTATCCACGTCGACAACTCCCGTAGCTCTTTTTCCTGGTCCGGGAAGTCAACCAACAGCGCTTCGCACTCTTGTTGCAGCATATCCGCGCGGTACAGGCAGCCTTGCAGTCGCCCGGCGAGGGCTTCCAGCGGCGCGGGGTTGAGGCTGTCGGTAAACACCTGGGCGCGGGTGATATGGCCTTTTTCAACGTCGAAATGCAGTTCCACGCCGCCCCAGCTAAAGCGTTCATCCAGCAGATGCGAGAATGCCGGAGCCTGACCGAAGTTCCATTCCCAGCTACTCTGACGGGCAAAGATTTCGGCGAAGTTTGGCAAGTCTGGCGTTTTGTCCGGGGAGATGATTTCCGCTTCTACACGCTCGCCATAATGGGCGAAAAAGGCCTTGGTTATGGCCTCGCAAACCTGCTCATGGGTGATCCCTGGCAGCAGCTCGGTGAGGTTGGTCACGCGGGAACGCACTGAGGTAATGCCTTTCGCCGCCAGTTTCTTTTTATCCGGATTGAGATAGTTTGCCAGGCGGCTAAGGTCGGCATTGAGCAGCAAGGTGCCGTGGTGGAAGCCACGATCTTTGGTTTCGCGATAGGCCGATCCTGAGACTTTGCGGTCGCCTTCGGCGGTTTTCACCACCAGATCGTTACGCCCGGACGCTTCGGCGCTGACGCCAAGCGCGTTCAGCGCATTGAGCACAATCGACGTGGAGATGGTTTTATCGTACTCCGGCTTGCCAGCCATAAAGGTAAAGCAGGTATTGCCGAGATCGTGGAACACCGCGCCGCCACCGCTACTGCGCCGTGCCAGGCGGACGTTATCTTCTTCCATCCGCCGGGTATTACACTCTTTCCACGGGTTCTGCGCGCGACCAATCACTACCGTGTCGGCATTGCGCCAGAGAAACAGAACGCGCTGCGTGGCGGGCATCTGGCGAAAAATACACTCCTCCACCGCCAGGTTAAACCACGGGTCGTAAGAGTCAGAGATGAGCAGGCGTAATGTGGACATAACGATTTCCTTTCTTGTAGTAATGGGTCACTCTTTTTTCTCGCTTTCTTCCTCTTCCGGCACCGGTTTGCTGGCGGTTAACAGGAAGGGCGATTGCTGCCAGTGGGTACGTTTACCCTGTAGCAGCGTGCGGGTCAGCACTACGCCGATTGCCAGTGAAAGCAGCAACATCAGGCGTAAAATGTTAGTGGTGTTATCCACCTGTTGGGCTTCGGTGGCGAGCGTATGGGTGTCGAGCGTCAGGCGCAGATAGCCGAGCGGTCCGTTTTTCCCGGCAATTGGTTCGACAATCTGCTGGTTAAAATAGCCGCCCGCTTTTTTACCGTCGAGCGCCAGCCGGTCGCGCACTTCGACGCTTTCGCCAGAACGTGCGATAAGATCGCCTTGTTCGTCATACACACCCGCGTCGAGGATACGGCTTTCATCCGTTAACTGATCGAGGATCGCCTGAATGCGTTTTTCATCCGGTGAGTCGGTACGCATCAGCGGTGCAACGTTCAGCGTTACCTGACGCGCCAGGGTGCGGGCCAGTTCTTCCAGCTGTGGATTACGTTGTCGCTGGTGGTTTTGACTAAACCATGACGCTCCCTGCATCAGCGCCACTAACAAGGCAAGACAGAACAGGACAATCACTGCCCGATGCAGCCGGAATTTCAGTTTTGTGCGAGCCATCTTCCACCCTTTGAAAATTTGAGACTTAATGTTGCCAGAAGCAATGGATACAAGGTAGCCTCATGCGTTATTTTCCCTGCTTCGAACGATTTTACAGGAGCCTTAATGCCTAACATTACCTGGTGCGACCTGCCTGAAGATGTCTCTTTATGGCCTGGTCTGCCTCTTTCATTAAGTGGTGATGAAGTGATGCCACTGGATTACCACGCAGGTCGTAGCGGCTGGCTGCTGTATGGTCGTGGGCTGGATAAACAGCGTCTGACCCAATACCAGAGCAAACTGGGTGCGGCGATGGTGATTGTTGCCGCCTGGTGCGTGGAAGATTATCAGGTGATTCGTCTGGCAGGTTCACTCACCGCACGGGCTACGCGCCTGGCCCATGAAGCGCAACTGGATGTCGCCCCGCTGGGGAAAATCCCGCACCTGCGCACGCCGGGTTTGCTGGTGATGGACATGGATTCCACCGCCATCCAGATTGAATGTATTGATGAAATTGCCAAACTGGCCGGAACGGGCGAGATGGTGGCGGAAGTAACCGAACGGGCGATGCGCGGCGAACTCGATTTTACCGCCAGCCTGCGCAGCCGTGTGGCGACGCTGAAAGGCGCTGACGCCAATATTCTGCAACAGGTGCGTGAAAATCTGCCGCTGATGCCAGGCTTAACGCAACTGGTGCTCAAGCTGGAAACGCTGGGCTGGAAAGTGGCGATTGCCTCCGGCGGCTTTACTTTCTTTGCTGAATATCTGCGCGACAAGCTGCGCCTGACCGCCGTGGTAGCCAATGAACTGGAGATCATGGACGGTAAATTTACCGGCAATGTGATCGGCGACATCGTAGACGCGCAGTACAAAGCGAAAACTTTGACTCGCCTCGCGCAGGAGTATGAAATCCCGCTGGCGCAGACCGTGGCGATTGGCGATGGAGCTAATGACCTGCCGATGATCAAAGCAGCAGGGCTGGGGATTGCCTACCATGCCAAGCCAAAAGTGAATGAAAAGGCGGAAGTCACCATCCGTCACGCTGACCTGATGGGGGTATTCTGCATCCTCTCTGGCAGCCTGAATCAGAAGTAATTGCTCGCCCGCCATCCTGCGGGCGGCACAGCATTAACGAGGTACACCGTGGCAAAAGCTCCAAAACGCGCCTTTGTTTGTAATGAATGCGGGGCCGATTATCCGCGCTGGCAGGGGCAGTGCAGTGCCTGTCATGCCTGGAACACCATCACCGAGGTGCGTCTTGCTGCGTCGCCAACGGTGGCGCGTAACGAGCGTCTCAGCGGCTATGCCGGTAGCGCCGGGGTGGCAAAGTCCAGAAACTCTCCGATATCAGCCTTGAAGAGCTGCCGCGTTTTTCCACCGGATTTAAAGAGTTCGACCGCGTACTAGGCGGCGGCGTGGTGCCGGGAAGCGCCATTCTGATTGGCGGTAACCCAGGTGCGGGGAAATCCACGCTGCTACTGCAAACGCTGTGCAAACTGGCCCAGCAGATGAAAACGCTGTATGTCACTGGCGAAGAGTCGCTGCAACAGGTGGCAATGCGCGCTCATCGCCTTGGCCTGCCGACTGACAATCTCAATATGTTGTCGGAAACCAGCATCGAACAGATCTGCCTGATTGCCGAAGAAGAGCAACCGAAACTGATGGTAATTGACTCGATCCAGGTGATGCATATGGCGGATGTACAATCATCGCCTGGTAGCGTGGCGCAGGTGCGTGAAACGGCGGCTTATCTGACGCGCTTCGCCAAAACGCGCGGTGTGGCGATTGTCATGGTTGGGCACGTAACCAAAGATGGCTCGCTGGCTGGCCCTAAAGTGCTGGAACACTGTATCGACTGTTCGGTGCTTCTGGATGGTGATGCCGACTCCCGTTTTCGCACCTTGCGCAGCCATAAAAACCGCTTCGGCGCGGTGAATGAGCTGGGCGTCTTCGCGATGACCGAACAGGGGCTGCGTGAAGTCAGCAACCCTTCGGCAATTTTCTTAAGTCGCGGAGATGAAGTGACCTCCGGCAGCTCCGTGATGGTGGTGTGGGAAGGAACGCGTCCGTTGCTGGTGGAGATTCAGGCGCTGGTCGATCACTCGATGATGGCGAATCCGCGCCGCGTGGCAGTAGGCTGGAACAAAACCGTCTGGCAATCCTGCTGGCTGTCTTGCACCGTCACGGTGGTCTGCAAATGGCCGATCAGGATGTATTTGTGAACGTGGTCGGCGGCGTGAAGGTAACCGAAACCAGTGCCGATTTAGCGTTACTGCTGGCGATGGTTTCCAGCCTGCGTGACAGACCGCTGCCACAGGATCTGGTGGTGTTTGGTGAAGTCGGGCTGGCAGGGGAGATCCGCCCGGTGCCCAGCGGTCAGGAACGAATTTCAGAAGCGGCGAAACACGGTTTTCGCCGGGCGATTGTTCCGGCGGCTAACGTACCGAAAAAAGCGCCGGAAGGGATGCAGATTTTTGGCGTTAAAAAACTCTCCGACGCGCTTAGCGTGTTCGACGACTTATAATGAGAGATACGGAGGGAGATATGTCGTCATTTGATTACCTGAAAACTGCCATCAAGCAACAGGGCTGCACGCTACAGCAGGTAGCTGATGCCAGCGGTATGACCAAAGGGTATTTAAGCCAGTTACTGAATGCCAAAATTAAAAGCCCCAGCGCGCAAAAGCTGGAGGCGTTGCACCGTTTTTTGGGGCTTGAATTTCCCCGACAGAAGAAAACCATTGGTGTCGTATTCGGTAAGTTCTACCCGCTGCATACCGGACATATCTACCTTATCCAGCGCGCCTGTAGCCAGGTTGACGAGCTGCATATCATTATGGGTTTTGACGATACCCGCGACCGCGCGTTGTTTGAAGACAGCGCCATGTCGCAGCAGCCCACGGTGCCGGATCGTCTGCGCTGGTTATTACAAACTTTTAAATATCAGAAAAATATTCGCATTCATGCTTTCAACGAAGAGGGCATGGAGCCGTATCCGCACGGCTGGGATGTGTGGAGCAACGGCATCAAAAAGTTTATGGCTGAAAAGGGGATTCAGCCGGACCTGATCTACACCTCGGAAGAAGCCGATGCGCCACAGTATATGGAACATCTGGGGATCGATACGGTGCTGGTCGATCCGAAACGTACCTTTATGAGTATCAGCGGTGCGCAGATCCGCGAAAACCCGTTCCGCTACTGGGAATATATTCCTACGGAAGTGAAGCCGTTCTTTGTACGTACCGTGGCGATCCTTGGTGGCGAGTCGAGCGGTAAATCCACCCTGGTAAACAAACTTGCCAATATCTTCAATACCACCAGTGCGTGGGAATATGGTCGCGATTATGTCTTTTCACACCTCGGCGGTGATGAGATCGCATTGCAGTATTCCGATTACGATAAAATCGCGCTGGGCCACGCACAATACATTGATTTTGCAGTGAAATATGCCAATAAAGTGGCGTTTATTGACACTGATTTTGTCACTACCCAGGCGTTCTGCAAAAAGTACGAAGGGCGTGAGCATCCGTTCGTACAGGCGTTGATTGATGAATACCGTTTCGATCTGGTGATCCTGCTGGAGAACAACACGCCGTGGGTGGCGGATGGTTTACGCAGCCTCGGCAGTTCGGTGGATCGCAAAGAGTTCCAGAACTTGCTGGTGGAGATGCTGGAAGAGAACAATATCGAATTCGTGCGGGTTGAAGAGGACGATTATGACAGCCGTTTCCTGCGCTGCGTGGAGCTGGTGCGGGAGATGATGGGGGAGCAGAGATAACCGCGATGAAACGGCTCAAAGGCGAGGTATAAAATAAGTTTTTTGATGAGTTGAAAACCTCTCTGGAAGAGGCTGTCGAGATTAAACAAGGTTTAAAAGAATCAGCACGGGTGACCCGCTACGAAATTGCGGATACTAAGGCTATTGTAGGCCGGAAAAGGCGTTCACGCCGTATCCGGCATTCGGTGCTCAATGCCTGATGCGACGCTTACCGCGTCTTATCAGGCCTGGAGATTCACAACGTATTGAAATTTCTTGGTTTGTAGGCCGGATAAGGCGTTCACGCCGCATCCGGCATTTTACGCATTACTTCGCAATACGCTTGTACTTGATACGCTTCGGCTCCAGTGCGTCTGCGCCCAGCGTGCGTTTCTTGTACTCTTCGTACTCAGTAAAGTTACCTTCGAAGAACTCAACTTTACCTTCATCCTGGTAGTCCAGGATGTGCGTGGCGATACGGTCGAGGAACCAACGGTCGTGCGAGATAACCATCGCACAGCCCGGGAACTCCAGCAGGGCGTTTTCCAGCGCGCGCAGGGTTTCGATATCCAGGTCGTTGGTTGGTTCGTCGAGCAGCAGCATGTTGCCGCCAACCTGCAGCAGCTTCGCCAGATGCAGACGACCGCGCTCACCACCGGAAAGTTCACCAACGCGTTTACCCTGATCAACCCCTTTAAAGTTAAAGCGGCCAACGTAGGCGCGGCTTGGCATCTCGGTGTTGCCGATCTTCATAATATCCAGCCCGCCGGAAACTTCTTCCCAAACGGTTTTGCTGTTATCCATTGAGTCACGGAACTGATCAACCGATGCCAGTTTCACCGTTTCACCTAAAGTGATGGTGCCGCTGTCCGGCTGTTCCTGACCAGAGATCATACGGAACAGGGTCGATTTACCCGCGCCGTTCGGACCGATGATCCCGACGATTGCCCCTTTCGGGATCGAGAAGCTCAGGTCATCAATCAGCAGGCGATCACCGTAGGATTTACGCAGGTTGCTGACTTCCAGCACTTTATCGCCCAGACGCGGTCCAGGTGGAATAAACAGTTCGTTGGTTTCGTTACGTTTCTGATATTCGGTGCTGTTCAGCTCTTCAAAGCGTGCCAGACGTGCTTTACCTTTCGACTGGCGGCCTTTAGTTCCCTGACGTACCCACTCCAGCTCTTTCTCGATCGACTTACGACGCGCCGCTTCTTGTGAAGCTTCCTGCGCCAGGCGCTGATCTTTCTGCTCCAGCCAGGAGGAGTAGTTGCCTTCCCACGGAATACCTTCACCGCGGTCAAGTTCGAGGATCCAGCCTGCAACGTTATCGAGGAAGTAACGGTCGTGGGTAATCGCCACCACGGTGCCCTCGAAGTCGTGCAGGAAGCGTTCCAGCCAGGCCACGGATTCGGCATCCAGGTGGTTGGTCGGTTCGTCGAGCAGCAGCATGTCTGGTTTTTCCAGCAGCAGGCGGCACAACGCTACGCGACGACGCTCACCACCGGAGAGGTTAGCGATTTTCGCGTCCCAGTCCGGCAGACGTAGCGCATCCGCCGCACGCTCCAGCTGTACGTTCAGGTTATGACCGTCGTGAGCCTGAATGATCTCTTCCAGACGGCCTTGTTCAGCGGCCAGCTTGTCAAAATCGGCATCCGGATCGGCGTACAGCGCATACACTTCATCCAGGCGTTTCAGGGCGTTAACCACTTCAGAAACCGCTTCTTCAATGGACTCACGCACGGTGTGTTCCGGGTTCAGCTGCGCTTCCTGCGGCAGGTAACCAATCTTGATGTCTGGCTGCGGACGCGCTTCACCTTCGATGTCTTTATCAATGCCCGCCATAATGCGCAGCAGGGTAGACTTACCCGCGCCGTTCAGACCCAGGACACCAATTTTTGCCCCAGGGAAGAAACTCAGAGAGATGTTTTTCAAAATATGACGTTTCGGCGGAACAACTTTGCCGACACGATGCATGGTATAAACGAATTGAGCCACGTTGGACTTCGCCTCTATGTTTATCGTGATGATGAGTTTTCAAAGGCGAAGTGTAGCCTTTTTCCCCGCCTAATCCCAGTTGGTCGATCATCTTCGCAGTAAAAGTAAAAAAGTGTCCGTAACGTGGCGTAAACGGCAATGACTGGTTAGCATAAATCTATTACGCGGCATGACGCTGCATTGATGTATTTACACTTAGAGGATGCGCTTGTGGAAAAAGCCAAACAAGTTACCTGGCGGCTGTTGGCTGCCGGTGTCTGTCTGCTGACGGTCAGCAGCGTGGCGCGAGCCGACTCACTGGATGAGCAGCGTAGCCGTTACGCGCAAATCAAGCAGGCCTGGGATAATCGACAAATGGATGTGGTCGAACAAATGATGCCTGGACTGAAGGATTATCCGCTTTATCCCTACCTGGAATACCGCCAGATCACCGATGATCTGATGAATCAACCGGCGGTGACGGTCACTAACTTTGTTCGCGCTAACCCCACGCTTCCTCCCGCTCGCACGCTGCAATCTCGTTTCGTCAATGAACTGGCGCGGCGTGAAGACTGGCGTGGCTTGTTAGCCTTTAGCCCGGAAAAGCCCGGAACTACCGAAGCGCAATGTAATTACTACTATGCGAAATGGAACACCGGGCAGAGTGAAGAAGCCTGGCAAGGGGCGAAAGAGCTGTGGCTAACCGGCAAGAGCCAGCCTAACGCCTGTGACAAGTTATTTAGCGTCTGGCGTGCGTCAGGTAAACAAGATCCGCTGGCGTATTTAGAGCGTATCCGTCTGGCGATGAAAGCGGGTAACACTGGCCTGGTAACAGTGCTGGCAGGGCAGATGCCTGCCGATTACCAGACTATCGCCTCGGCAATCATTTCACTGGCGAACAACCCTAATACGGTACTGACCTTCGCGCGTACAACCGGAGCGACCGATTTTACCCGTCAAATAGCAGCGGTGGCGTTTGCCAGTGTGGCGCGGCAGGATGCTGAAAATGCACGGCTGATGATCCCGTCGCTTGCCCAGGCGCAGCAGCTTAATGAAGATCAGATTCAGGAGCTGCGCGATATCGTCGCCTGGCGTTTGATGGGCAACGATGTCACCGACGAGCAGGCGAAATGGCGCGATGACGCCATTATGCGCTCGCAATCCACGTCGTTGATTGAACGCCGTGTGCGAATGGCACTTGGCACCGGCGATCGTCGCGGCCTGAATACCTGGCTGGCGCGTCTGCCGATGGAAGCAAAAGAGAAAGATGAATGGCGTTACTGGCAGGCGGATTTATTGCTGGAACGCGGACGTGAAGCTGAAGCGAAAGAGATTTTGCATCAACTCATGCAACAGCGTGGTTTCTACCCGATGGTTGCAGCACAACGCATCGGAGAAGAGTATGAGCTGAAGATTGATAAAGCGCCGCAGAATGTTGACAGCGCCCTGACTCAGGGGCCGGAGATGGCGCGCGTGCGCGAGTTGATGTACTGGAATCTCGATAACACCGCGCGTAGCGAGTGGGCCAATCTGGTGAAGAGCAAGTCAAAAACAGAGCAGGCTCAACTGGCTCGGTATGCTTTCAATAACCAATGGTGGGATCTTAGCGTTCAGGCAACGATCGCCGGGAAGCTTTGGGATCATCTGGAAGAGCGATTCCCGCTGGCTTACAACGATCTTTTCAAACGTTACACCAGTGGGAAAGAGATCCCGCAAAGCTATGCGATGGCGATTGCCCGTCAGGAGAGCGCCTGGAATCCGAAAGTGAAATCACCGGTAGGGGCCAGCGGCCTGATGCAGATTATGCCTGGTACAGCGACCCATACGGTGAAGATGTTCTCTATTCCTGGTTATAGCAGCCCTGGGCAATTGCTGGATCCGGAAACGAATATCAACATTGGCACCAGTTACCTGCAATATGTTTATCAGCAGTTTGGCAATAACCGTATTTTCTCCTCAGCAGCTTATAACGCCGGACCTGGACGGGTGCGAACCTGGCTTGGCAACAGCGCCGGGCGTATCGACGCTGTGGCATTTGTCGAGAGTATTCCGTTCTCCGAGACGCGCGGTTATGTGAAGAACGTGCTGGCTTATGACGCTTACTACCGTTATTTCATGGGGGATAAACCGACGTTGATGAGCGCCACGGAATGGGGACGTCGTTACTGATCCGCACGTTTATGATATGCTATCGTACTCTTTAGCGAGTACAACCGGGGGAGGCATTTTGCTTCCCCCGCTAACAATGGCGACATATTATGGCCCAACAATCACCCTATTCAGCAGCGATGGCAGAACAGCGTCACCAGGAGTGGTTACGTTTTGTCGACCTGCTTAAGAATGCCTACCAAAACGATCTCCATTTACCGTTGTTAAACCTGATGCTGACGCCAGATGAGCGCGAAGCGTTGGGGACTCGCGTGCGTATTGTCGAAGAGCTGTTGCGTGGCGAAATGAGTCAGCGTGAGTTAAAAAATGAACTCGGCGCGGGCATCGCGACGATTACGCGTGGATCTAACAGCCTGAAAGCCGCGCCCGTGGAGCTGCGCCAGTGGCTGGAAGAGGTGTTGCTGAAAAGCGATTGATTTTGTAGGCCTGATAAGACGCGGCAGCGTCGCATCAGGCATCGTGCACCGAATGCCGGATGCGGCGTGAACGCCTTATCCGTCCTACAATGCCTGATACACGGCATTGTGAAACGGACTCAGCGCCAGGATCACCGCCTGGTGATAGACGCTGGCGCGAGTGAGTTTCCCGGCGGTAAACACGCCGATCGCCCCTTCCTTACGACCAATCTCATCAATACCGGTATAACGCGACATCACGGGACCAAGCGCCTCACCTTCACGCACTTTCTGCAGAATCACCGCAGGTAACGGCAAAGTAGCCGAACGCGCCTCGCCGCGCTGGCTGGTGTTTTCAATCACCACCCAACTGAAAGTGCTGTCACCATCGATGCCAGCTTCAATCGCCACCCAAAAATCAGCCTCTGGAAGTAAACGGCGGGCATTTGCTACCCGATTTCGTGCGCCAGCGCGCGTTTCCTCACTGCCAAAGGGCTGTTCCGGTACACCGCTCTCGACGGCAACGGATGCAATATGGCAGGATTCTTCGCCGAAGATCTCGTGAAATGCCTGCAGAATGGCCTGAATTTTAGCGGGATTGGTGGTCGCACAGACAACTTGGTGCATAATCAGCATTACTCAGAAAATTAACGTTACAGCAGTATACGGAAAAAAAGCATGTTACAGGTATACCTAGTCCGCCACGGTGAAACGCAGTGGAACGCCGAGCGACGTATTCAGGGCCAGTCTGACAGCCCGCTGACCGCCAAAGGTGAGCAACAGGCGATGCAGGTGGCAACCCGTGCCAAAGAGCTTGGCATTACGCATATTATCAGTAGCGATTTAGGACGCACCCGGCGTACGGCGGAAATCATCGCCCAGGCCTGCGGCTGTGACATCATCTTTGATTCTCGCCTGCGTGAATTAAACATGGGTGTGCTGGAAAAAAGACATATCGATTCTCTGACCGAAGAAGAAGAGAACTGGCGTCGGCAGCTGGTCAATGGCACCGTTGACGGGCGTATTCCTGAAGGCGAGTCAATGCAGGAGCTCAGCGATCGCGTCAATGCGGCACTGGAATCTTGCCGGGACTTACCGCAGGGAAGCCGACCGCTGCTGGTGAGCCATGGTATTGCACTGGGATGTCTGGTGAGTACGATTCTCGGATTACCAGCATGGGCAGCGCGCCGCTTACGTCTGCGTAACTGTTCTATTTCGCGCGTGGATTATCAGGAAAGCCTGTGGCTGGCGTCTGGCTGGGTCGTTGAAACCGCAGGGGACATCTCGCATCTGGACGCCCCTGCATTAGATGAGCTGCAGCGTTAACGGCGGATAGGAATCAGCAGTTCACAGCGCAGATTAATTGGGCGATCTCCCGCTTTGGCGTCTTCTGCCGGGTAGTATCGCTCAATATCCTGACCTTTACGGCGCGTCAGGTTGAGCATTGGCATGCACGTTCCGTATACCGTCAGGATAAACTCCTGCACGCCGGTTCCCAGACCTTCATAGGTAAACATCACATATTCGCCGCCCTGCAGCATCACCGGATGCCCCGTCAGTACATAGCCATCTGCCTGATCCTGGGCTAACGCGGTGGTATAGAATACCTCTTGTTCGTCGTCTTTATCCTGACTCGGACGCGTTTCATTCAGGCCGTAGAGCACTGGCGGAATGGTCGGCGCGTTGCCGAGAAAATCGTGCCAGAACTGATAACGCATTTCATGGCGGAAATCAGAGATTTGCTCCAGCGAACAGGAGTAGCTCTGGGTAACACCAATCAGCGGCGTATCTTCCAGGGTGACAAATTTGTGCTCTGGCATTGTGAATTCACCCAGACGTAGCGGCGGGCGAATACCAAAGGCGCTCCATTCAGGAGAACGGCGGTAAAGTGCAGGAGTCTGGGCAAACTGCTTCTTGAATGCGCGGGTAAATGTCTGTTGAGAGTCGAAGCGGTATTGCAGCGCGATGTCCAGAATCGGACGCGCAGTCAGGCGTAGTGCGACCGCCGATTTCGACAAACGACGAGCACGAATATACGCGCCAATAGCATGGCCAGTGACATCTTTAAACATTCTCTGTAAGTGCCACTTGGAATAACCTGCTTTCGCCGCTACATTGTCGAGCGACAGGGGCTGATCCAGATGACCTTCCAGCCAGATTAAAAGGTCGCGAATAATGCCGGCCTGATCCATAAAATATCCTCATCCTTTCAACAACGAGCACCTGACATCAGGTAATTGGATAATAGCATTTTTTGCTGTTTTAGCATTCAGTGTTTTTTTCTTAGTAGAGTATGTTTTAGGGCTTGACGGAAATAAAAGTATTGAGATTTTGTTCTTAATCAATATGTTATTTACCGTGACGAACTAATTGCTCGTGTAATAGATAAAAATGGTAACAATATGAAATACAAGCATTTGATCCTGTCTTTAAGCCTGATAATGCTGGGGCCATTGGCTCATGCAGAAGAGATTGGTTCGGTCGACACCGTATTTAAAATGATCGGCCCGGATCACAAAATTGTTGTGGAAGCCTTTGACGATCCCGATGTGAAAAATGTCACCTGTTATGTGAGCCGGGCGAAAACAGGTGGTATTAAAGGGGGATTGGGTCTGGCGGAAGATACCTCCGATGCGGCTATTTCTTGTCAGCAAGTCGGGCCGATTGAACTGTCGGATCGTATTAAAAACGGCAAAGCTCAGGGCGAGGTAGTATTCAAAAAACGCACGTCCCTGGTCTTTAAGTCGTTACAGGTCGTGCGCTTTTATGACGCCAAACGCAACGCGCTCGCTTATCTGGCTTACTCCGACAAAGTTGTAGAAGGTTCGCCGAAAAACGCGATTAGCGCGGTTCCTGTCATGCCGTGGCGGCAATAACAGAGGCGATTTATACAACGGGAAACGGTCTGGTTAGTGGAAGATGAGCAAGGGATAGCCGACACGCTGGTCTACATGTTGCAGCAGGAAGGTTTTGCCGTCGAGGTCTTTGAGCGAGGCTTGCCGGTGCTGGATAAAGCTCGCCAGCTGGTTCCCGACGTCATGATTCTCGACGTTGGTTTGCCTGATATCAGCGGCTTTGAATTGTGCAGCCAGTTACTGGCGCTCCATCCGGCGTTACCTGTACTGTTCCTGACGGCCCGAAGTGAAGAGGTCGATCGCCTGCTTGGGCTGGAAATTGGCGCTGACGACTATGTGGCTAAACCGTTTTCACCCCGCGAAGTGTGCGCCAGGGTGCGCACCTTACTGCGTCGGGTGAAGAAGTTCTCGTCGCCGTCTCCCGTCATCCGTATTGGTCATTTTGAATTGAATGAACCCGCGGCGCAGATCAGCTGGTTTGACACGCCATTAACGCTGACGCGGTATGAGTTTTTATTGCTGAAGACGTTACTCAAGTCGCCAGGCCGCGTCTGGTCCCGCCAGCAACTGATGGATAGCGTGTGGGAAGATGCGCAGGACACCTACGATCGCACCGTTGATACCCACATTAAAACGTTGCATGCCAAGCTGCGTGCCATCAACCCCGATCTTTCACCGATTAATACTCATCGCGGCATGGGATATAGCCTGAGGGGCCTGTAATGCGTATCGGCATGCGGTTGCTGCTGGGCTATTTTTTACTGGTGGCGGTGGCGGCCTGGTTCGTACTGGCTATTTTTGTCAAAGAAGTTAAACCGGGCGTGCGAAGAGCAACGGAGGGGACGTTGATCGACACCGCAACGTTGCTGGCGGAGCTGGCGCGTCCCGATTTGCTCTCTGGGGACCCAACGCATGGGCAACTGGCGCAGGCGTTTAATCAGCTACAACATCGTCCGTTTCGCGCCAATATCGGTGGCATTAACAAAGTGCGCAATGAATATCATGTCTATATGACCGATTCGCAGGGTAAAGTATTGTTCGATTCGGCAAATAAAGCCGTTGGGCAGGATTATTCGCGCTGGAATGACGTCTGGCTAACGTTGCGTGGTCAGTATGGTGCGCGCAGCACGTTGCAAAATCCTGCCGATCCCGAAAGTTCGGTGATGTATGTTGCCGCGCCGATTATGGACGGCTCGCGGCTTATTGGCGTTTTGAGCGTAGGCAAACCGAACGCGGCGATGGCTCCGGTCATTAAGCGTAGCGAGCGGCGAATTTTATGGGCCAGCGCCATTTTGCTGGGGATTGCACTGGTGATTGGCGCAGGCATGGTTTGGTGGATCAACCGCTCCATTGCCCGGCTCACTCGCTATGCCGATTCCGTCACTGACAATAAGCCCGTTCCTCTTCCTGAACTCGGCAGTAGCGAGTTGCGTAAGCTTGCGCAGGCGCTGGAAAGTATGCGCGTGAAGCTGGAAGGGAAAAACTATATTGAGCAGTATGTTTATGCGTTAACCCATGAGCTAAAAAGCCCACTGGCGGCGATTCGTGGCGCGGCGGAAATTTTACGCGAAGGTCCGCCACCGGAAGTGGTGGCTCGTTTTACCGACAACATTCTGACGCAAAATGCGCGTATGCAGGCATTGGTAGAAACGTTACTACGCCAGGCAAGACTGGAGAATCGTCAGGAAGTCGTTCTGACTGTTGTTGATGTGGCGGCATTATTTCGCCGCGTCAGCGAAGCGCGCACCGTGCAGTTGGCAGAAAAAAACATCACTCTACATGTTATGCCCACTGAGGTTAATGTTGCTGCTGAACCGGCGTTACTGGAGCAGGCGCTGGGGAATTTACTGGATAACGCCATCGATTTTACCCCCGAGAGCGGTCGCATAACGCTAAGCGCCGAAGTGGATCAGGAACACGTCGCCCTTAAGGTGCTGGATACCGGTAGTGGTATTCCTGACTACGCGCTGTCACGTATTTTTGAACGCTTTTACTCTTTGCCGCGTGCAAATGGGCAAAAAAGCAGCGGTCTGGGGTTGGCGTTCGTCAGTGAGGTCGCCCGTTTGTTTAACGGCGAAGTCACGCTGCGCAACGTGCAGGAAGGTGGCGTGCTGGCCTCGCTTCGACTTCACCGTCACTTCACATAGCTTCAAATTCTTCCCACATAGCCTTCGTATCCTGCTGCCATTGCAAAGGAGAAGACTATGTTGAAATCCCCCCTGTTCTGGAAAATGACCACCTTGTTTGGTGCAGTATTGCTGTTGTTGATTCCGATAATGCTGATTCGGCAAGTGATTGTCGAACGTGCCGATTACCGTAGCGATGTGGAAGATGCGATTCGCCAAAGTACCAGCGGGCCGCAAAAACTCGTTAGGCCGCTTATCGCTATTCCTGTGACCGAGCTTTATACGGTGCAGGAAGAGGATAAAACCGTGGAGCGGAAACGAAGTTTTATCCATTTTTGGTTACCTGAGTCATTGATGGTTGATGGCAATCAGAACGTGGAAGAACGCAAGATAGGGATTTATACCGGTCAGGTCTGGCACAGTGATTTAACGCTAAAAGCCGATTTCGATGTTTCGCGTCTTAGCGAGCTCAACGCGCCAAATATCATCTTAGGCAAGCCCTTTATTGTGATTAGCGTCGGGGATGCGCGTGGTATTGGTGTGGTGAAAGCGCCTGAAGTTAACGGAACGGCACTGACCATTGAACCCGGTACCGGGTTAGAGCAAGGCGGGCAGGGCGTGCATATCCCTTTACCCGAAGGGGACTGGCGGAAGCAGAACCTGCAGCTGAATATGGCACTGAATTTAAGCGGTACCGGCGATCTTTCTGTGGTGCCTGCCGGGCGTAATAGCGAAATGACCTTAACCAGCAACTGGCCGCATCCCAGTTTTTTAGGTGATTTTCTACCAGCCAAACGGGAAGTTAGCGAGTCAGGTTTTCAGGCGCAATGGCAAAGCAGCTGGTTTGCTAATAATCTCGGTGAGCGTTTTGCTTCAGGCAATGATACCGGCTGGGAAAACTTCCCCGCGTTTAGCGTCGCAGTGACGACGCCAGCCGATCAATACCAATTAACGGACCGGGCGACTAAGTACGCCATTCTGCTGATTGCACTGACTTTTATGGCGTTCTTTGTTTTTGAAACGCTCACCGCGCAACGTTTACACCCAATGCAATATTTGCTGGTGGGGCTTTCATTGGTGATGTTTTATTTGCTCTTGCTGGCGCTTTCTGAACATATCGGTTTTACCGTGGCATGGATAATCGCCAGTCTGATTGGGGCGTTAATGAACGGTATTTATTTGCAGGCGGTATTGAAAGGTTGGCGCAACAGCATGTTGTTTACCCTCGCGCTGTTGTTGCTGGATGGTGTGATGTGGGGACTGCTCAACTCTGCCGATAGCGCGCTGTTGTTGGGAACCAGTGTGCTGGTGGTGGCGCTGGCCGGCATGATGTTTGTGACTCGTAATATCGACTGGTATGCGTTTTCACTGCCGAAAATGAAAGCCAGTAAAGAAGTTACAATGGACGATCAATTACGTATCTGGAAATAAGGTTGAAAAATAAAAACGCGCTAAAAAGCGCCGTTTTTTTTGACGGTGGTAAAGCCGATTAATCTTCCAGATCACCACAGAAGCGATAACCTTCACCGTGGATGGTGGCGATGATTTCCGGCGTATCCGGCGTAGATTCGAAATGTTTACGAATACGGCGGATCGTCACGTCTACAGTACGGTCGTGTGGTTTCAGCTCACGGCCGGTCATTTTCTTCAGCAGTTCAGCACGAGACTGAATTTTGCCTGGGTTTTCACAGAAGTGAAGCATGGCGCGGAACTCGCTGCGCGGCAGCTTGTACTGCTCGCCATCAGGGCTGATCAACGAACGGCTGTTGATGTCCAGTTCCCAACCATTGAACTTGTAGCTTTCAACGCTACGACGTTCTTCGCTGACAGTACCCAGATTCATGGTACGGGACAGCAGGTTGCGTGCACGAATCGTCAGTTCACGCGGGTTGAACGGTTTGGTGATGTAGTCATCTGCACCGATTTCGAGGCCGAGAATTTTATCGACTTCGTTGTCACGGCCAGTCAGGAACATCAACGCAACATTCGCCTGCTCGCGCAGTTCACGCGCTAACAGAAGACCGTTCTTACCCGGCAGATTGATATCCATGATCACCAGGTTGATGTCATATTCAGAGAGGATCTGATGCATTTCCGCGCCATCTGTCGCTTCGAAAACATCATAGCCTTCCGCTTCGAAAATACTTTTCAACGCGTTGCGTGTTACCAACTCGTCTTCAACGATAAGAATGTGCGGGGTCTGCATGTTTGCTACCTAAATTGCCAACTAAATCGAAACAGGAAGTACAAAAGTCCCTGACCTGCCTGATGCATGCTGCAAATTAACATGATCGGCGTAACATGACTAAAGTACGTAATTGCGTTCTTGATGCACTTTCCATCAACGTCAACAACATCATTAGCTTGGTCGTGGGTACTTTCCCTCAGGACCCGACAGTGTCAAAAACGGCTGTCATCCTAACCATTTTAACAGCAACATAACAGGCTAAGAGGGGCCGGACACCCAATAAAACTACGCTTCGTTGACATATATCAAGTTCAATTGTAGCACGTTAACAGTTTGATGAAATCATCGTATCTAAATGCTAGCTTTCGTCACATTATTTTAATAATCCAACTAGTTGCATCATACAACTAATAAACGTGGTGAATCCAATTGTCGAGATTTATTTTTTATAAAATTATCCTAAGTAAACAGAAGGATATGTAGCATTTTTTAACAATTCAACCGTTAGTACAGTCAGGAAATAGTTTAGCCTTTTTTAAGATAAGTAAAGGGCTTTTTCTGCGACTTACGTTAAGAATTTGTAAATTCGCACCGCGTAATAAGTTGACAGTGATCACCCTGTTCGCGGTCATTTGGTCAAGAAGAGTGGCAATATGCGTATAACGATTATTCTGGTCGCACCCGCCAGAGCAGAAAATATTGGGGCAGCGGCGCGGGCAATGAAAACGATGGGTTTTAGCGAACTGCGGATTGTCGATAGTCAGGCACATCTGGAGCCAGCCACTCGCTGGGTCGCACATGGATCTGGTGATATTATTGATAATATTAAAGTTTTTCCGACACTGGTTGAATCGTTACACGATGTCGATTTCACTGTCGCCACCACTGCGCGCAGTCGGGCGAAATATCATTACTACGCCACGCCAGTAGAACTGGTGCTGCTGTTAGAGGAAAAATCTTCATGGATGAGCCATGCCGCGCTGGTGTTTGGTCGCGAAGATTCCGGGCTGACTAACGAAGAGTTAGCGTTGGCTGACGTTCTTACTGGTGTGCCGATGGTGGCGGATTATCCTTCGCTCAATCTGGGGCAGGCGGTGATGGTCTATTGCTATCAATTAGCAACATTAATACAACAACCGACGAAAAGTGACACAACGGCAGACCAACATCAACTGCAAGCTTTACGCGAACGAGTCATGGCATTGCTGACGACTCTGGCAGTGGCAGATGACATAAAACTGGTCGACTGGTTACAACAACGCCTGGGGCTTTTAGAGCAACGAGACACGGCAATGTTGCACCGTTTGCTGCATGATATTGAAAAAAATATCACCAAATAAAAAACGCCTTAGTAAGTATTTTTCAGCTTTTCATTCTGACTGCAACGGGCAATATGTCTCTGTGTGGATTAAAAAAAGAGTGTCTGATAGCAGTTTCTGAACTGGTTACCTGCCGTGAGTAAATTAAAATTTTATTGACTTAGGTCACTAAATACTTTAACCAATATAGGCATAGCGCACAGACAGATAAAAATTACAGAGTACACAACATCCATGAAACGCATTAGCACCACCATTACCACCACCATCACCATTACCACAGGTAACGGTGCGGGCTGACGCGTACAGGAAACACAGAAAAAAGCCCGCACCTGACAGTGCGGGCTTTTTTTTCGACCAAAGGTAACGAGGTAACAACCATGCGAGTGTTGAAGTTCGGCGGTACATCAGTGGCAAATGCAGAACGTTTTCTGCGTGTTGCCGATATTCTGGAAAGCAATGCCAGGCAGGGGCAGGTGGCCACCGTCCTCTCTGCCCCCGCCAAAATCACCAACCACCTGGTGGCGATGATTGAAAAAACCATTAGCGGCCAGGATGCTTTACCCAATATCAGCGATGCCGAACGTATTTTTGCCGAACTTTTGACGGGACTCGCCGCCGCCCAGCCGGGGTTCCCGCTGGCGCAATTGAAAACTTTCGTCGATCAGGAATTTGCCCAAATAAAACATGTCCTGCATGGCATTAGTTTGTTGGGGCAGTGCCCGGATAGCATCAACGCTGCGCTGATTTGCCGTGGCGAGAAAATGTCGATCGCCATTATGGCCGGCGTGTTAGAAGCGCGTGGTCACAACGTTACCGTTATCGATCCGGTCGAAAAACTGCTGGCAGTGGGGCATTACCTCGAATCTACCGTCGATATTGCTGAGTCCACCCGCCGTATTGCGGCAAGCCGCATTCCGGCTGATCACATGGTGTTGATGGCAGGTTTCACCTCCGGTAATGAAAAAGGCGAACTGGTGGTACTTGGACGTAACGGTTCCGACTACTCCGCGGCGGTGCTGGCTGCCTGTTTACGCGCCGATTGTTGCGAGATTTGGACGGACGTTGACGGGGTCTATACCTGCGACCCGCGTCAGGTGCCCGATGCGAGGTTGTTGAAGTCGATGTCCTACCAGGAAGCGATGGAGCTTTCCTACTTCGGCGCTAAAGTTCTTCACCCCCGCACCATTACCCCCATCGCCCAGTTCCAGATCCCTTGCCTGATTAAAAATACCGGAAATCCTCAAGCACCAGGTACGCTCATTGGTGCCAGCCGTGATGAAGACGAATTACCGGTCAAAGGCATTTCCAATCTGAATAATATGGCAATGTTCAGCGTTTCTGGTCCGGGGATGAAAGGAATGGTCGGCATGGCGGCGCGCGTCTTTGCTGCAATGTCACGCGCCCGTATTTCCGTGGTGCTGATTACGCAATCATCTTCCGAATACAGTATCAGTTTCTGCGTTCCACAAAGCGACTGTGTGCGAGCTGAACGGGCAATGCAGGAAGAGTTCTACCTGGAACTGAAAGAAGGCTTACTGGAGCCGCTGGCGGTGACGGAACGGCTGGCCATTATCTCGGTGGTAGGTGATGGTATGCGCACCTTGCGTGGGATCTCGGCGAAATTCTTTGCCGCGCTGGCCCGCGCCAATATCAACATTGTCGCCATTGCTCAGGGATCTTCTGAACGCTCAATCTCTGTCGTGGTAAATAACGATGATGCGACCACTGGCGTGCGCGTTACTCATCAGATGCTGTTCAATACCGATCAGGTTATCGAAGTGTTTGTGATTGGCGTCGGTGGCGTTGGCGGTGCGCTGCTGGAGCAACTGAAGCGTCAACAAAGCTGGCTGAAGAATAAACATATCGACTTACGTGTCTGCGGTGTTGCCAACTCGAAGGCACTGCTCACCAATGTGCATGGCCTAAATCTGGAAAACTGGCAGGAAGAACTGGCGCAAGCCAAAGAGCCGTTTAATCTCGGGCGCTTAATTCGCCTCGTGAAAGAATATCATCTGCTGAACCCGGTCATTGTTGACTGCACCTCCAGCCAGGCAGTGGCGGATCAATATGCCGACTTCTTGCGCGAAGGTTTCCACGTTGTCACGCCGAACAAAAAGGCCAACACCTCGTCGATGGATTACTACCATCTGTTGCGTCATGCGGCGGAAAAATCGCGGCGTAAATTCCTCTATGACACCAACGTTGGGGCTGGATTACCGGTTATTGAGAACCTGCAAAATCTGCTCAATGCTGGTGATGAATTGATGAAGTTCTCCGGCATTCTTTCAGGTTCGCTTTCTTATATCTTCGGCAAGTTAGACGAAGGCATGAGTTTCTCCGAGGCGACTACTCTGGCGCGGGAAATGGGTTATACCGAACCGGATCCGCGAGATGATCTTTCTGGTATGGATGTAGCGCGTAAGCTATTGATTCTCGCTCGTGAAACGGGACGTGAACTGGAGCTGGCGGATATTGAAATTGAACCTGTGCTGCCCGCAGAGTTTAACGCTGAGGGTGATGTTGCCGCTTTTATGGCGAATCTGTCACAGCTCGACGATCTCTTTGCCGCGCGCGTGGCGAAGGCCCGTGATGAAGGAAAAGTTTTGCGCTATGTTGGCAATATTGATGAAGATGGTGCCTGCCGCGTGAAGATTGCCGAAGTGGATGGTAATGATCCGCTGTTCAAAGTGAAAAATGGCGAAAACGCCCTGGCCTTTTATAGCCACTATTATCAGCCGCTGCCGTTGGTGCTGCGCGGATATGGTGCGGGCAATGACGTTACAGCTGCCGGTGTCTTTGCCGATCTGCTACGTACCCTCTCATGGAAGTTAGGAGTCTGACATGGTTAAAGTTTATGCCCCGGCTTCCAGTGCCAATATGAGCGTCGGGTTTGATGTGCTCGGGGCGGCGGTGACACCTGTTGATGGTGCATTGCTCGGAGATGTAGTCACGGTTGAGGCGGCAGAGACATTCAGTCTCAACAACCTCGGACGCTTTGCCGATAAGCTGCCGTCAGAACCACGGGAAAATATCGTTTATCAGTGCTGGGAGCGTTTTTGCCAGGAGCTTGGCAAGCAAATTCCAGTGGCGATGACTCTGGAAAAGAATATGCCAATCGGTTCGGGCTTAGGCTCCAGCGCCTGTTCGGTGGTCGCGGCGCTGATGGCGATGAATGAACACTGTGGCAAGCCGCTTAATGACACTCGTTTGCTGGCTTTGATGGGCGAGCTGGAAGGACGAATCTCCGGCAGCATTCATTACGACAACGTGGCACCGTGTTTTCTTGGTGGTATGCAGTTGATGATCGAAGAAAACGACATTATCAGCCAGCAAGTGCCAGGGTTTGATGAGTGGCTGTGGGTGCTGGCGTATCCGGGGATTAAAGTCTCAACGGCAGAAGCCAGGGCTATTTTACCGGCGCAGTATCGCCGCCAGGATTGCATTGCGCACGGGCGACATCTGGCTGGCTTCATTCACGCCTGCTATTCCCGTCAGCCTGAGCTTGCCGCGAAGCTGATGAAAGATGTTATCGCTGAACCCTACCGTGAACGGTTACTGCCTGGCTTCCGGCAGGCGCGGCAGGCGGTTGCGGAAATCGGCGCGGTAGCGAGCGGTATCTCCGGCTCCGGCCCGACCTTGTTCGCTCTGTGTGACAAGCCGGATACCGCCCAGCGCGTTGCCGACTGGTTGGGTAAGAACTACCTGCAAAATCAGGAAGGTTTTGTTCATATTTGCCGGCTGGATACGGCGGGCGCACGAGTACTGGAAAACTAAATGAAACTCTACAATCTGAAAGATCACAATGAGCGGGTCAGCTTTGCGCAAGCCGTAACCCAGGGGTTGGGCAAAAATCAGGGGCTGTTTTTTCCGCACGACCTGCCGGAATTCAGCCTGACTGAAATTGATGAGATGCTGAAGCTGGATTTTGTCACCCGCAGTGCGAAGATCCTCTCGGCGTTTATTGGTGATGAAATCCCGCAGGAAATCCTGGAAGAGCGCGTGCGCGCGGCGTTTGCCTTCCCGGCTCCGGTCGCCAATGTTGAAAGCGATGTCGGTTGTCTGGAATTGTTCCACGGGCCAACGCTGGCATTTAAAGATTTCGGCGGTCGCTTTATGGCACAAATGCTGACCCATATTGCGGGCGATAAGCCAGTGACCATTCTGACCGCGACCTCCGGTGATACCGGAGCGGCAGTGGCTCATGCTTTCTACGGTTTACCGAATGTGAAAGTGGTTATCCTCTATCCACGAGGCAAAATCAGTCCACTGCAAGAAAAACTGTTCTGTACATTGGGCGGCAATATCGAAACTGTTGCCATCGACGGCGATTTCGATGCCTGTCAGGCGCTGGTGAAGCAGGCGTTTGATGATGAAGAGCTGAAAGTGGCGCTGGGGTTAAACTCAGCTAACTCGATTAACATCAGCCGTTTGCTGGCGCAGATTTGCTACTACTTTGAAGCAGTTGCGCAGCTGCCGCAGGAAGCGCGCAACCAGCTGGTTGTCTCGGTGCCAAGCGGAAACTTCGGCGATTTGACGGCGGGTCTGCTGGCGAAGTCACTCGGTCTGCCGGTGAAACGTTTTATTGCTGCGACCAACGTGAACGATACCGTGCCACGTTTCCTGCACGACGGTCAGTGGTCACCCAAAGCGACTCAGGCGACGTTATCCAACGCGATGGACGTGAGTCAGCCGAACAACTGGCCGCGTGTGGAAGAGTTGTTCCGCCGCAAAATCTGGCAACTGAAAGAGCTGGGTTATGCAGCCGTGGATGATGAAACCACGCAACAGACAATGCGTGAGTTAAAAGAACTGGGCTACACCTCGGAGCCGCACGCTGCCGTAGCGTATCGTGCGCTGCGTGACCAGTTGAATCCAGGCGAATATGGCTTGTTCCTCGGCACCGCGCATCCGGCGAAATTTAAAGAGAGCGTGGAAGCGATTCTCGGTGAAACGTTGGATCTGCCAAAAGAGCTGGCAGAACGTGCTGATTTACCCTTGCTTTCACATAATCTGCCCGCCGATTTTGCTGCGTTGCGTAAATTGATGATGAATCATCAGTAAAATCTATTCATTATCTCAATCAGGCCGGGTTTGCTTTTATGCAGCCCGGCTTTTTTATGACGAAATTATGGAGAAAAACGACAGGGAAAAAGGAGAAATTCTCAATAAATGCGGTAACTTAGAGATTAGGATTGCGGAGAATAACAACCGTCGTTCTCATCGCATAATCTCCGGATATCGACCCATAACGGGCAATGATAAAAGGAGTAACCTGTGAAAAAGATGCAATCTATCGTACTCGCACTTTCCCTAGTTCTGGTCGCTCCCATGGCAGCACAGGCTGCGGAAATTACGTTAGTCCCGTCAGTAAAATTACAAATAGGCGATCGTGATAATCGTGGCTATTACTGGGATGGAGGTCACTGGCGCGACCACGGCTGGTGGAAACAACATTATGAATGGCGAGGCAATCGCTGGCACCCACACGGACCGCCGCCACCGCCGCGCCACCATAAGAAAGCTCCTCATGATCATCACGGCGGTCATGGTCCAGGCAAACATCACCGCTAAATGACAAATGCCGGGTAACAATCCGGCATTCAGCGCCTGATGCGACGCTGGCGCGTCTTATCAGGCCTACGTGAATTCTGCAATATATTGAATCTGCATGCTTTTGTAGGCCGGATAAGGCGTTCACGCCGCATCCGGCATTGACTGCAAACTTAACGCTGCTCGTAGCGTTTAAACACCAGTTCGCCATTGCTGGAGGAAGCTTCATCAAAGAAGTAACCTTCGCTATTAAAACCAGTCAGTTGCTCTGGTTTGGTCAGCCGATTTTCAATAATGAAACGACTCATCAGACCGCGTGCTTTCTTAGCGTAGAAGCTGATGATCTTAAATTTGCCGTTCTTCTCATCGAGGAACACCGGCTTGATAATCTCGGCATTCAATTTCTTCGGCTTCACCGATTTAAAATACTCATCTGACGCCAGATTAATCACCACATTATCGCCTTGTGCTGCGAGCGCCTCGTTCAGCTTGTTGGTGATGATATCTCCCCAGAATTGATACAGATCTTTCCCTCGGGCATTCTCAAGACGGATCCCCATTTCCAGACGATAAGGCTGCATTAAATCGAGCGGGCGCAGTACGCCATACAAGCCGGAAAGCATTCGCAAATGCTGTTGGGCAAAATCGAAATCGTCTTCGCTGAAGGTTTCGGCCTGCAAGCCGGTGTAGACATCACCTTTAAACGCCAGAATCGCCTGGCGGGCATTCGCCGGCGTGAAATCTGGCTGCCAGTCATGAAAGCGAGCGGCGTTGATACCCGCCAGTTTGTCGCTGATGCGCATCAGCGTGCTAATCTGCGGAGGCGTCAGTTTCCGCGCTTCATGGATCAACTGCTGGGAATTGTCTAACAGCTCCGGCAGCGTATAGCGCGTGGTGGTCAACGGGCTTTGGTAATCAAGCGTTTTCGCAGGTGAAATAAGAATCAGCATATCCAGTCCTTGCAGGAAATTTATGCCGACTTTAGCAAAAAAAGAGAATGAGTTGATCGATAGTTGTGATTACTCCTGCGAAACATCATCCCACGCGTCCGGAGAAAGCTGGCGACCGATATCCGGATAACGCAACGGATCAAACACCGGGCGCACGCCGAGTTTACGCTGGCGTAGATAATCACTGGCAATGGTATGAACCACAGGCGAGAGCAGTAAAATGGCGGTCAAATTGGTAATAGCCATGCAGGCCATTATGATATCTGCCAGTTGCCACATCAGCGGAAGGCTTAGCAAGGTGCCGCCGATGACCGTTGCGAAGGTGCAGATCCGCAAACACCAGATCGCTTTAGGGGTGTTCAGGCGTAAAAAGAAGAGATTGTTTTCGGCATAAATGTAGTTGGCAACGATGGAGCTGAAGGCAAACAGAATAACCACGAGGGTAACAAACTCAGCACCCCAGGAACCCATTAGCACCCGCATCGCCTTCTGGATAAGCTGAATACCTTCCAGCGGCATGTAGGTTGTGTCGTTACCCGCCAGTAATATCAGCATGGCGCTTGCCGTACAGATGACCAGGGTGTCGATAAAAATGCCAATCATCTGGACAATCCCTTGCGCTGCCGGATGCGGAGGCCAGGACGCCGCTGCCGCTGCCGCGTTTGGCGTCGAACCCATTCCCGCCTCATTGGAAAACATACTGCGCTGAAAACCGTTAGTAATCGCCTGGCTTAAGGTATATCCCGCCGCGCCGCCTGCCGCTTCCTGCCAGCCAAAAGCACTCTCAAAAATAGACCAAATGACGTGGGGAAGTTGCCCGATATTTATTACGCAAATCACCATGCTGGTCAGCACCCAGATTATCGCCATCAACGGGACAAACCCCTGCATGAGCCGGGCGACGCCATGAAGACCGCGAGTGATTGCCAGCAGAGCAAAGACAGCGAGAATAATGCCTGTCACCAGCGGGGGAAAATCAAAAGAAAAACTCAGGGCTCGGGCAACGGCGTTCGCCTGAACTCCGCTGAAAATTATGCCGTAGGCGATGAGCAAAAAGACGGCGAACAGAACGCCCATCCAACGCATCCCCAGCCCGCGCGCCATATACCATGCCGGTCCGCCACGAAACTGCCCATTGACGTCACGTTCTTTATAAAGTTGTGCAAGGGAACATTCGGCAAACGAGGTCGCCATGCCGATAAACGCGGCAACCCACATCCAAAAGACGGCTCTAGGTCCACCGGCGGTAATAGCCAGCGCAACGCCGGCCAGGTTGCCGCTACCCACGCGCGCCGCAAGACTGGTACACAATGACTGAAATGAGGTTAAACCGCCTGGCTGTGGATGAATGCTATTTTTAAGACTTTTGCCAAACTGGCGGATGTAGCGAAACTGCACAAATCCGGTGCGAAAAGTGAACCAACAACCTGCGCCGAAGAGCAGGTAAATCATTACCGATCCCCAAAGGACGCTGTTAATAAAGGAGAAAAAATCTGGCATGCATATCCCTCTTATTGCCGGTCGCGATGACTTTCCTGTGTAAACGTTACCAATTGTTTAAGAAGTATATACGCTACGAGGTACTTGATAACTTCTGCGTAGCATACATGAGGTTTTGTATAAAAATGGCGGGCGATATCAACGCAGTGTCAGAAATCCGAAACAGTCTCGCCTGGCGATAACCGTCTTGTCGGCGGTTGCGCTGACGTTGCGTCGTGATATCATCAGGGCAGACCGGTTACATCCCCCTAACAAGCTGTTTAAAGAGAAATACTATCATGACGGACAAATTGACCTCCCTTCGTCAGTACACCACCGTAGTGGCCGACACTGGGGACATCGCGGCAATGAAGCTGTATCAACCGCAGGATGCCACAACCAACCCTTCTCTCATTCTTAACGCAGCGCAGATTCCGGAATACCGTAAGTTGATTGATGATGCTGTCGCCTGGGCGAAACAGCAGAGCAACGATCGCGCGCAGCAGATCGTGGACGCGACCGACAAACTGGCAGTAAATATTGGTCTGGAAATCCTGAAACTGGTTCCGGGTCGTATCTCAACTGAAGTTGATGCGCGTCTTTCCTATGACACCGAAGCGTCAATTGCGAAAGCAAAACGCCTGATCAAACTCTACAACGATGCTGGTATTAGCAACGATCGTATTCTGATCAAACTGGCTTCTACCTGGCAGGGTATCCGTGCTGCAGAACAGCTGGAAAAAGAAGGCATCAACTGTAACCTGACCCTGCTGTTCTCCTTCGCTCAGGCTCGTGCTTGTGCGGAAGCAGGCGTGTTCCTGATCTCGCCATTTGTTGGCCGTATTCTTGACTGGTACAAAGCGAATACTGATAAGAAAGAGTACGCTCCGGCAGAAGATCCGGGCGTGGTTTCTGTATCTGAAATCTACCAGTACTACAAAGAGCACGGTTATGAAACCGTGGTTATGGGCGCAAGCTTCCGTAACATCGGCGAAATTCTGGAACTGGCAGGCTGCGACCGTCTTACCATCGCACCTACACTGCTGAAAGAGCTGGCTGAGAGCGAAGGGGCTATCGAACGTAAACTGTCTTACATCGGCGAAGTGAAAGCGCGTCCGGCGCGTATCACTGAGTCCGAGTTCCTGTGGCAGCACAACCAGGATCCAATGGCAGTAGATAAACTGGCGGAAGGTATCCGTAAGTTTGCTATTGACCAGGAAAAACTGGAAAAAATGATCGGCGATCTGCTGTAATCATTCTTAGCGTGACCGGGAAGTCGGTCACGCTACCTCTTCTGAAGCCTGTCTGTCACTCCCTTCGCAGTGTATCATTCTGTTTAACGAGACTGTTTAAACGGAAAAATCTTGATGAATACTTTACGTATTGGCTTAGTTTCCATCTCTGATCGCGCATCCAGCGGCGTTTATCAGGATAAAGGCATCCCTGCGCTGGAAGAATGGCTGACATCGGCGCTAACCACGCCGTTTGAACTGGAAACCCGCTTAATCCCCGATGAGCAGGCGATCATCGAGCAAACGTTGTGTGAGCTAGTGGATGAAATGAGTTGCCATCTGGTGCTCACCACGGGCGGAACTGGCCCGGCGCGTCGTGACGTAACGCCCGATGCGACGCTGGCAGTAGCGGACCGCGAGATGCCTGGCTTTGGTGAACAGATGCGCCAGATAAGCCTGCATTTTGTACCAACTGCGATCCTTTCGCGTCAGGTTGGTGTGATTCGCAAACAGGCGCTGATCCTTAACTTACCCGGTCAGCCGAAGTCTATTAAAGAGACGCTGGAAGGTGTGAAGGACGCTGCGGGTAACGTTGTGGTACACGGTATTTTTGCCAGCGTACCGTACTGCATTCAGTTGCTGGAAGGGCCATACGTTGAAACGGCACCAGAAGTGGTTGCTGCATTCAGACCGAAGAGTGCAAGACGCGACGTTAGCGAATAAAAAAATCCCCCCGAGCGGGGGGATCTCAAAACAATTAGTGGGATTCACCAATCGGCAGAACGGTGCGACCAAACTGCTCGTTCAGTACTTCACCCATCGCCAGATAGATTGCACTGGCACCACAGATCAGACCAATCCAGCCGGCAAAGTGGATGATTGCGGCGTTACCGGCAATGTTACCGATCGCCAGCAGGGCAAACAGCACAGTCAGGCTAAAGAAAACGAATTGCAGAACGCGTGCTCCTTTCAGCGTGCCGAAGAACATAAACAGCGTAAATACGCCCCACAGACCCAGGTAGACACCAAGGAACTGTGCATTTGGCGCATCGGTCAGACCCAGTTTCGGCATCAGCAGAATCGCAACCAGCGTCAGCCAGAAAGAACCGTAAGAGGTGAATGCGGTTAAACCGAAAGTGTTGCCTTTTTTGTACTCCAGCAGACCAGCAAAAATTTGCGCGATGCCGCTGTAGAAAATGCCCATGGCAAGAATAATACCGTCCAGAGCGAAATAACCCACGTTGTGCAGGTTAAGCAGAATGGTGGTCATGCCGAAGCCCATCAGGCCCAGCGGTGCCGGATTAGCCAACTTAGTGTTGCCCATAATTCCTCAAAAATCATCATCGAATGAATGGTGAAATAATTTCCCTGAATAACTGTAGTGTTTTCAGGGCGCGGCATAATAATCAGCCAGTGGGGCAGTGTCTACGATCTTTTGAGGGGAAAATGAAAATTTTCCCCGGTTTCCGGTATCAGACCTGAGTGGCGCTAACCATCCGGCGCAGGCAGGCGATTTGCAGTACGGCTGGAATCGTCACGCGATAGGCGCTGCCGCTGACCGCTTTAACCCCATTTAGTGCCGCACCTACAGGGCCTCCCAGCCCCGCGCCGCGCAGCAAACCATGCCCAAGTACGCTCATTGCTGCGTGGGTGCGTAAAATGCGGGTCAGTTGGCTGGAAAGCAAATGCGACACGCCTTTTGCCAATAATTTGTCTTTCATCAGCAGCGGCAGCAGCTCTTCCAGCTCATTCACCCTCGCATCGAACGCGTGCAGAAACTCCTGCTTATGTTCCTCGTCCATTTTCTTCCAGGTTTTACGCAGAAATTGTTCCAGTAACTGTTGCTCAATTTCAAACGTAGACATCTCTTTGTCGGCTTTCAGCTTCAATCGTTTTGAAACATCGAGCAAAATGGCCCGATACAATTTACCGTGTCCGCGCAGTTTGTTGGCGATACTATCGCCACCAAAATGCTGTAATTCTCCAGCAATCAGCTGCCAGTTGCGGCGATGTTGCTCGGGATGCCCCTCCATCGATTTAAACAGTTCGTTGCGCATCAGTACGCTGGAGAGGCGAGTTTTGCCTTTTTCATTATGGGTGAGCAATCGGGCGAAATTTGCCAACTGTTCCTCACTACAATGCTGAAGAAAATCCAGATCTGAATCATTCAGGTAATTAACATTCATTTTTTGTGGCTTCTATATTCTGGCGTTAGTCGTCGCCGATAATTTTCAGCGTGGCCATATCCGATGAGTTCACCGTATGACCGGAAAAGGTGATTTTTGAGACGCAGCGTTTATTGTCGTTATCACTGTTAATGTTGATCCAGTCAGTGGTTTGCCCTTCTTTTATTTCTGAAGGAATTGGATTTGCCCCTATATTTCCAGACATCTGTTATCACTTAACCCATTACAAGCCCGCTGCCGCAGATATTCCCGTGGCGAGCGATAACCCAGCGCACTATGCGGATGCCATTCGTTATAATGCTCGAACGCCTCTGCAAGGTTCTTTGCTGCCGTTAACCCGTCTGGTTTGGGCATGATACTGATGTAGTCACGCTTTATCGTTTTCACGAAGCTCTCTGCTATTCCGTTACTCTCCGGACTCCGCACCGCCGTGTTCTTCGGTT
>NZ_MDGW01000065.1:0-9481 GCF_001712525.1 Shigella sp. FC1661 | reverse complement strand
TCCGCAGGCATTTTCCAGCCGGGGCCGAGGCTCCCCACCGGCGCGGGCGTTTTTGTCCGGTAACTGCTGTAGGTGCGGGAGAGGATGAACGGCAGCGGGCCGGGCAGGGCGATGTCGGTTTCACCGGGAAGGACCTTTGCACCGAGCAGGGGATTGACCGGATGGCCGGACGTCACTTCGCCGGGGCACACCGAACAGGCCACGCCGGTGGGGGCACCAATGCGCACTCCGGCTGAACCCTGAACAATGCTACCGCCATACTGCGTCATGTCGCCCTGACGCGCTGCCGGTTTTCCGCTCATTTCTCATCCTTGTTTTATCGGGTTATTTGTCTGCTGACAGGCAAAACCCTACAGATTTATAAGAAAGCCTTAAGTGAGATATCCATCAGATAGAAACAATTAGGAAAATATTTATATATTTTTCCTGAATATATTTCAGCTGGGTAATACCATATCTAAATATTTACCTGAACATCTTCCTAATAAAAAAACCGCCAGCATCTCCACTAGCGGTTTTCAATGTATTCAAAACTCGGCAATCAGTAAAAATCACCGGTTGCCTTTTCGGCCTGTTCCATCCAAACCGGTTTATCGCTGGTTTTCGACCAGACGCGGTGCAGGTAGCTGTAAAAGCGGGCGCGGTCTTTCCAGAAAAGCATGAAAGGCAGCGCCAGAACGCCCGCTGCAACCGCATATGTACGGCGTAAAAAGATAAGCCATGCAGGATATTCTCTGTAGAGTTCCATACTTTTCTCCCCCTTTTGTATCTACCCGGTGAATAGCACCGGAAAAATGAATTTGTTTATCTGATGAAAATAGTACTGCCTTTTGTGTAATTTTACTACTCATCCGACCACTTATTTTTGCTTATTGATGGTTTATTTACATTCACTCTGTAATTAAGTTACACAAAAGTTAAATTAATGCTAAACATTAGTTAAATCATGGCTTTTGCCATTTTTATACTTTTTTTACACCCCGCCCGCAGATTTTTGCGAAATCTTTGCAGCCAGAATTCTACTCTTCCGGTATCACTTTTAGGCCACTGGAGGTGCACTGTGAGTGCAGGCGTGATAGCCGGCGTGTTGCTGGTGTTTTTATTACTGGGTTATTTGGTTTATGCCCTGATCAATGCGGAGGCGTTCTGATGGCTGCGCAAGGGTTCTTACTGATTGCCACGTTTTTACTGGTATTAATGGTGCTGGCGCGTCCTTTAGGCAGCGGGCTGGCGCGGCTGATTAATGACATTCCTCTTCCAAGTACAGCGGGCGTTGAACGTATACTCTTTCGTTTACCTGGCGTCTCTGACCATGAGATGAACTGGAAGCAATATCTTTGTGCCATTCTCGGCCTGAACATGCTGGGGCTGGCGGTGCTGTTTTTTATGTTGCTCGGTCAGCACTATCTGCCGCTTAATCCACAGCAGTTGCCGGGGCTGTCGTGGGATCTGGCGCTGAATACCGCCGTCAACTTTGTCACGAATACCAACTGGCAATCTTATAGCGGTGAAACCACGTTGAGCTATTTCAGCCAGATGGCAGGCTTAACGGTACAAAACTTTCTTTCTGCCGCCAGCGGGATTGCGGTGATTTTTGCCTTCATCCGTGCGTTTACTCGCCAGAGCATGAGCACACTCGGGAATGCCTGGGTCGATCTGCTACGCATCACGTTATGGGTGCTAGTCCCTGTGGCGTTGTTGATCGCACTGTTTCTTATTCAACAAGGTGCGCTGCAAAACTTTCTGCCCTATCAGGCAGTGAATACCGTTGAAGGAGCGCAACAGCTGTTACCCATGGGACCAGTAGCTTCTCAGGAAGCGATCAAGATGCTCGGTACTAACGGCGGTGGCTTCTTTAATGCCAACTCGTCGCATCCGTTTGAAAACCCAACCGCACTGACCAACTTCGTGCAGATGCTGGCGATCTTCTTGATCCCAACAGCTCTGTGCTTTGCCTTTGGTGAAGTGACGGGCGATCGCCGCCAGGGGCGCATGTTGCTGTGGGCGATGTCAGTGATTTTTGTCATCTGCGTAGGCGTGGTTATGTGGGCAGAAGTTCAGGGTAATCCTCATCTGCTGGCGCTCGGCGCAGACAGCAGCATCAATATGGAAGGTAAAGAGAGCCGTTTCGGCGTGCTGGTCAGTAGCCTGTTTGCGGTCGTGACTACGGCGGCGTCCTGTGGCGCGGTGATTGCGATGCATGATTCGTTTACCGCTCTCGGCGGCATGGTGCCGATGTGGCTAATGCAAATTGGTGAAGTGGTGTTCGGCGGTGTCGGTTCTGGTCTTTACGGCATGATGCTGTTTGTCCTGCTGGCGGTGTTTATTGCCGGGCTGATGATTGGTCGTACACCGGAATATCTGGGTAAAAAAATCGACGTACGCGAGATGAAACTGACTGCACTGGCGATTCTGGTTACTCCAACACTGGTACTGATGGGCGCGGCGTTGGCGATGATGACCGACGCCGGACGTAGCGCCATGCTTAACCCTGGCCCGCATGGTTTTAGCGAAGTGCTGTACGCCGTGTCGTCCGCCGCTAACAACAACGGCAGCGCCTTTGCCGGATTAAGCGCCAACTCTCCGTTCTGGAACTGTTTACTGGCGTTCTGCATGTTTGTCGGTCGCTTCGGGGTGATTATCCCGGTGATGGCAATTGCCGGTTCGCTGGTGAGTAAAAAGAGCCAACCCGCCAGCTCCGGCACGCTGCCAACGCACGGCCCGCTGTTTGTTGGCCTGTTAATCGGCACCGTGTTGCTGGTTGGCGCACTGACCTTTATCCCTGCCCTGGCGCTTGGTCCGGTGGCGGAATATCTCTCCTGATGATATTGAGTGAGCACTGAATATGAGTCGTAAACAACTGGCGCTATTCGAACCAACACTTGTCGTTCAGGCGCTGAAAGAAGCGGTGAAAAAATTAAACCCGCAGGCGCAATGGCGCAATCCGGTGATGTTTATCGTCTGGATCGGCAGTCTGCTGACCACCTGTATTAGCATCGCGATGGCAAGCGGTGCGATGCCTGGCAATGCGCTGTTTAGCGCGGCAATTAGCGGCTGGCTGTGGGTCACCGTACTGTTCGCTAATTTCGCCGAGGCGCTGGCAGAAGGCCGCAGTAAAGCGCAGGCCAACAGTCTTAAAGGGGTGAAAAAAACTGCCTTTGCCCGCAAGCTGCGTGAGCCGAAATATGGCGCTGCGGCGGACAAAGTTCCTGCCGATCAACTGCGTAAAGGTGACATCGTGCTGGTAGAAGCTGGCGATATTATCCCCTGCGATGGTGAAGTCATTGAAGGCGGCGCATCGGTCGATGAAAGCGCCATCACCGGGGAATCGGCACCGGTGATCCGTGAATCCGGCGGCGATTTTGCCTCCGTCACCGGCGGCACGCGTATTCTTTCTGACTGGCTGGTGATTGAGTGTAGCGTTAACCCCGGTGAGACATTTCTGGATCGGATGATCGCGATGGTGGAAGGCGCACAGCGACGCAAAACACCGAACGAGATTGCCCTGACTATCCTGCTGATTGCTCTGACCATCGTCTTTTTACTGGCAACCGCCACGCTGTGGCCGTTTTCCGCGTGGGGCGGTAATGCAGTGAGTGTAACGGTACTGGTGGCGCTGCTGGTCTGTCTGATCCCAACCACTATTGGCGGCCTGTTGTCAGCGATCGGCGTCGCCGGGATGAGTCGGATGCTGGGCGCGAATGTGATTGCCACCAGCGGACGTGCAGTTGAAGCGGCAGGTGACGTTGACGTTCTGCTACTGGATAAAACCGGCACCATCACACTCGGTAACCGTCAGGCGTCGGAGTTTATCCCTGCGCAGGGCGTGGATGAAAAAACGCTGGCTGACGCCGCACAACTGGCTTCGCTGGCTGATGAAACGCCGGAAGGCCGCAGTATTGTGATCCTCGCCAAGCAACGTTTTAACCTGCGCGAGCGCGATGTGCAGTCGCTCCATGCCACCTTTGTACCGTTTACTGCGCAAAGCCGGATGAGCGGGATCAACATCGACAACCGCATGATCCGTAAAGGTTCTGTCGATGCCATTCGCCGCCATGTTGAGGCTAACGGCGGTCACTTCCCTGCCGATGTTGATCAAAAAGTCGATCAGGTTGCGCGTCAGGGGGCCACGCCGCTGGTGGTGGTGGAAGGTTCCCGTGTGCTGGGCGTTATTGCGCTGAAAGATATCGTCAAAGGCGGTATTAAAGAGCGCTTCGCCCAGCTGCGCAAAATGGACATTAAAACGGTGATGATTACCGGCGATAACCGTCTGACTGCCGCCGCCATTGCTGCGGAAGCGGGCGTCGATGATTTTCTCGCCGAAGCGACACCGGAGGCCAAGCTGGCATTGATTCGTCAGTATCAGGCGGAAAGCCGTTTGGTGGCGATGACCGGCGACGGCACCAACGATGCTCCGGCGCTGGCGCAAGCAGATGTCGCGGTGGCGATGAACTCCGGCACCCAGGCGGCGAAAGAGGCGGGCAATATGGTCGCTCTCGACTCTAACCCGACCAAGTTGATCGAGGTGGTGCATATTGGCAAACAGATGCTGATGACCCGTGGCTCGCTGACCACCTTCAGCATTGCCAACGATGTGGCGAAATACTTCGCCATTATTCCGGCGGCGTTCGCGGCAACGTATCCGCAGTTAAATGCGCTGAACATCATGCGCCTGCATTCGCCCGACTCCGCCATTCTCAGTGCAGTCATTTTCAACGCCTTGATTATCGTCTTTTTGATTCCTCTGGCGTTAAAAGGCGTGAGTTATAAACCGCTTACCGCTTCTGCCATGTTGCGCCGTAACTTATGGATTTACGGTCTGGGTGGGCTGCTGGTGCCGTTTATTGGTATCAAAGTCATTGATTTACTGCTGACCGTTTGCGGTCTGGTGTGAGGTTTACCATGCGTGGCTTACGTCCGGCATTATCGACATTTATCTTTCTGTTATTGATTACTGGCGGCGTTTACCCGCTGCTGACCACCGTGCTGGGGCAATGGTGGTTTCCCTGGCAGGCCAACGGTTCGTTGATTCGTGAAGGTGATACGGTGCGGGGTTCGGCATTAATCGGGCAGAATTTTACCAGCAACGGCAGAAATGCCCTATAATCCACAGGCTTCTGGCGGGAGCAATCTGGCGGTCAGTAACCCTGAGCTGGATAAACAAATAGCCGCACGCGTTGCTGCATTACGGGCCGCTAACCCGGATGCCAGTACGAACGTTCCGGTTGAACTGGTGACGGCATCGGCAAGCGGGCTGGACAATAATATCACCCCGCAAGCGGCGGCCTGGCAGATCCCACGCATCGCGAAAGCGCGTAATCTCAGCGTTGAACAGCTCACGCAGCTGATCGCAAAATACAGCCAACAACCGCTGGTGAAATATATCGGCCAGCCGGTCGTCAACATTGTCGAACTCAATCTGGCGCTGGATAAGCTTGATGAATAACGAACCCTTACGTCCCGACCCCGATCGTCTGCTGGAACAAACTGCCGCGCCGCATCGGGGGAAGCTGAAAGTTTTCTTCGGTGCCTGTGCAGGCGTCGGGAAGACCTGGGCGATGCTGGCAGAAGCCCAGCGACTGCGGGCGCAAGGGCTGGATATTGTGGTTGGCGTGGTAGAAACCCACGGGCGAAAAGATACCGCCGCAATGCTGGAAGGGCTGGCTGTTCTGCCGCCAAAACGCCTGGCGTACCGTGGGCGGCACATCTGCGAGTTTGACCTCGATGCCGCCCTCGCCCGCCGTCCGGCGCTGATCTTAATGGACGAACTGGCGCACAGTAATGCGCTAGGTTCTCGTCACCCTAAACGCTGGCAGGACATCGAAGAGCTGCAGGAAGCAGGCATTGATGTTTTCACTACCGTCAACGTTCAGCATCTGGAAAGTCTGAATGATGTGGTCAGCGGCGTCACCGGAATTCAGGTACGGGAAACCGTGCCCGATCCTTTTTTCGATGCCGCCGACGACGTGGTTCTGGTGGACTTGCCCCCGGACGATCTGCGCCAGCGGCTGAAAGAAGGCAAAGCCTATATTGCCGGGCAGGCGGAGCGCGCCATTGAACATTTTTTCCGCAAAGGCAATCTGATCGCCCTGCGCGAACTGGCACTGCGCCGTACTGCCGATCGCGTTGATGAGCAAATGCGCGCCTGGCGGGGGCATCCTGGCGAAGAGAAAGTCTGGCACACGCGCGACGCGATCCTTTTATGCATCGGCCATAACACCGGTAGTGAGAAGCTGGTCCGCGCGGCGGCGCGGCTGGCGTCACGGCTGGGTAGAGTCTGGCACGCGGTGTATGTTGAAACCCCTGCCCTGCACCGCTTACCGGAAAAAAAACGTCGGGCAATTCTCAGCGCCTTACGTCTGGCGCAGGAGCTGGGCGCGGAGACGGCAACACTTTCTGATCCAGCGGAAGAAAAAGCAGTAGTGCGTTATGCCCGTGAACATAATCTCGGCAAGATTATTCTCGGTCGCCCGGCCTCGCGCCGCTGGTGGCGTCGGGAAACGTTTGCTGACCGACTGGCGCGCATCGCCCCCGATCTCGATCAGGTGCTGGTCGCGCTTGATGAACCACCCGCCCGCACGATTAACAACGCGCCGGATAGCCGCTCTTTTAAAGACAAGTGGCGGGTACAGATTCAGGGATGCGTGGTTGCCGCCGCGTTATGCGCCGTTATCACTTTAATTGCCATGCAGTGGCTGATGGCGTTTGATGCCGCCAACCTGGTGATGCTGTATCTGCTTGGCGTGGTGGTGGTGGCGCTATTTTATGGACGCTGGCCTTCGGTGGTTGCTACCGTCATTAATGTGGTGAGTTTCGATCTCTTTTTTATCGCCCCACGCGGCACGCTCGCCGTCTCTGATGTGCAATATCTGCTGACCTTCGCAGTGATGTTAACCGTCGGGCTGGTGATCGGGAACCTTACTGCTGGCGTGCGTTATCAGGCGCGGGTAGCCCGTTACCGCGAGCAACGCACACGGCACTTATATGAAATGTCGAAAGCTCTGGCGGTGGGCCGCAGTCCGCAGGACATCGCCGCCACCATCGAACAATTTATTGCCTCCACGTTTCATGCCCGCAGTCAGGTGTTGTTGCCCGATGACAACGGTAAATTGCAGCCGTTAACACATCCGCAAGGAATGACGCCATGGGACGATACCATCGCGCAGTGGAGTTTTGATAAAGGCCTGCCTGCGGGCGCGGGCACCGACACGTTACCCGGTGTACCGTACCAGATTTTGCCGCTAAAAAGCGGCGAGAAAACCTACGGGCTGGTGGTGGTGGAGCCGGGGAATCTGCGCCAGTTGATGATCCCGGAACAGCAGCGCCTGCTGGAGACGTTTACGCTGTTAGTCGCCAATGCCCTTGAGCGGCTGACGCTAACCGCCAGCGAAGAACAGGCGCGGATGGCAAGCGAACGTGAACAGATCCGCAACGCCCTGCTGGCAGCGCTTTCGCATGATTTACGCACGCCGCTCACGGTGCTGTTCGGTCAGGCAGAAATCTTAACGCTCGATCTGGCAAGCGAAGGATCGCCCCACGCCCGCCAGGCCAGCGAGATTCGTCAGCATGTGCTGAACACTACCCGACTGGTGAATAATCTACTGGATATGGCGCGAATTCAGTCCGGCGGCTTTAATTTGAAGAAAGAGTGGTTAACGCTGGAAGAAGTGGTCGGTAGCGCGCTGCAAATGCTGGAACCGGGTTTATCGTCGCCCATCAATCTTTCTCTGCCAGAACCGCTGACCTTAATCCACGTTGACGGGCCACTCTTTGAACGGGTGCTGATTAATCTGCTGGAGAACGCGGTGAAATATGCGGGTGCGCAGGCCGAAATTGGTATCGATGCCCACGTTGAGGGCGAAAATCTACAACTGGATGTCTGGGATAACGGCCCCGGTCTTCCGCCAGGCCAGGAGCAGACGATATTTGATAAGTTTGCTCGCGGGAATAAAGAGTCGGCAGTACCGGGGGTAGGGCTTGGACTGGCAATTTGTCGGGCGATAGTGGATGTACACGGGGGCACTATTACCGCGTTCAACCGACCGGAAGGTGGTGCCTGTTTTCGTGTTACACTTCCCCAGCAAACTGCCCCTGAACTTGAAGAATTTCATGAGGATATGTGACAAACGTTCTGATTGTTGAAGATGAACAGGCTATTCGTCGCTTTCTGCGCACGGCGCTGGAGGGCGACGGGATGCGCGTCTATGAGGCCGAAACGCTGCAACGCGGCTTGCTGGAAGCGGCTACCCGTAAGCCAGATTTGATTATTCTCGATCTCGGCCTGCCCGATGGTGATGGGATTGAGTTTATCCGCGACCTGCGCCAGTGGAGCGCGGTGCCGGTGATTGTGCTTTCCGCACGCAGCGAAGAGAGCGACAAAATCGCCGCGCTGGATGCCGGAGCGGATGATTATCTGAGTAAGCCGTTTGGCATTGGCGAATTGCAGGCCCGTCTGCGCGTCGCTTTACGCCGCCACTCCGCCACCGCCGCGCCCGATCCGCTGGTGAAATATTCCGATGTTACCGTCGATTTAGCCGCCCGCGTGATTCACCGGGGTGAGGAAGAGGTGCATCTCACACCAATTGAGTTCCACCTGCTGGCGGTGCTGCTCAACAATGCCGGAAAAGTACTCACCCAGCGCCAGCTCCTTAACCAGGTGTGGGGGCCAAACGCGGTCGAACACAGTCACTATTTGCGTATTTATATGGGACATCTGCGACAAAAACTGGAACAGGATCCCGCCCGCCCACGCCATTTCATTACTGAAACCAGTATTGGCTATCGGTTTATGCTTTGAATATTAATTTTAATACAGCCTGCCTTTTATTAATTAAAGCCGTAATAATAAATACGGCTTTTTATCTTAAACAACACACAAAAATAACAATTCAATATTTTATATTACTGAGTAAAAAGCTCATCATTAAATAAATTAAGATTGAACATTTTTTATTGATCACCTTCACAGTTCAACCGTATTTCCTGGATAGAATATCTTCACCTTCATTCACATCAGGAAAGGTAAATTAAATGGAAAATAACAGCCGCACTATGCCCCATATAAGGCGGACAACTCATATTATGAAGTTTGCTCATCGCAATAGCTTCGACTTTCACTTCTTCAATGCCCGTTAGTCTACTGAGGTGTACTGGCAATAGCGGACACTACCATTTGTTCTTTTTTTAAGCAGCCATCTGATGATATTTTTCCCTGAAGGCTGCCGGGGAGATATTCCCCAGACGAGAGTGACGACGCTGACGATTGTAGAAAATCTCAATGTATTCCCGGGTAATGCTGCCAACTTACTGATTTAGTGTATGATGGTGATTTTAAGGTGCTTGCGTGGCTTCCATTTCCATCAGATGTCCTTCCTGCTCCGCTACTGAAGGCGTGGTGCGTAACGGCAAAAGCACTGCCGGACATCAGCGCTATCTCTGCTCTCATTGCCGTAAAACATGGCAACTACAGTTCACTTACACC
>NZ_MDGW01000064.1:0-9519 GCF_001712525.1 Shigella sp. FC1661 | reverse complement strand
CGACATCCGACGCCATTCATGGCCATATCAATGATTTTCTGGTGCGTACCGGGCTGAGAGGCGGTGTAAGTGAACTGTAGTTGCCATGTTTTACGGCAATGAGAGCAGAGATAGCGCTGATGTCCGGCAGTGCTTTTGCCGTTACGCACCACGCCTTCAGTAGCGGAGCAGGAAGGACATCTGATGGAAATGGAAGCCACGCAAGCACCTTAAAATCACCATCATACACTAAATCAGTAAGTTGGCAGCATTACCTCCGATGTGTTATCGCTGAAATGGGAGCAGATTGGAAACGACGGGATCTTTATCCAGCAAGGGAAAACAGGAAAAAAACAGATAAAAGCATGGAGTCCACGATTACAGGCGGCGATCGAAAAAGCAAAACAGTTACCAACATCCGCCTATGTAATCAGCAATCAATACGGCAACCGATATATGTACAAAGGCTTTAACGAAATGTGGGTAGAAGCAAGAAATCGCGCAGGCAAAATTTCAGGTATTTTAACCGACTTCACCTTTCATGATCTGAAGGCGAAAGGAATTTCAGACTATGAAGGAAGCAGTCGGGATAAGCAACTTTTCTCTGGTCACAAAACCGAGGGGCAAGTGCTAATCTATGACAGGAAGGTTAAAGTTTCACCGACACTTGATGTCCCGTTACCTGAAAATATTCCAAGTAATTCCACGTGTGATTTTTGTCACTGACTTAATGATGTATAAGTGATTGAATTTTGGCGGAGAGAGGGGGATTTGAACCCCCGGTGGAGTTGCCCCCACTCCGGTTTTCGAGACCGGTCCGTTCAGCCGCTCCGGCATCTCTCCGTTCAGATGGTTGCCATGATGCCAGGAAATTTGGCATTTTAACAGTCCCTGTCCGTGCAATTTTGTTCAAGTGACGAGTTTGCGAGCAAAACGATGATTAAGTGGCCCTGGAAAGTACAAGAATCAGCACATCAAACTGCCCTTCCCTGGCAGGAAGCACTATCGATCCCCCTTTTAACGTGTCTGACGGAACAGGAACAAAGCAAATTAGTCACTCTTGCCGAACGTTTTTTACAGCAAAAGCGGCTTGTTCCTTTACAGGGCTTTGAACTGGATTCATTAAGAAGCTGCCGGATAGCACTTCTATTTTGCCTACCCGTTCTGGAGTTAGGACTGGAATGGCTGGATGGTTTTCATGAAGTCTTAATTTATCCTGCGCCATTTGTGGTCGATGATGAATGGGAAGACGATATCGGTCTGGTGCATAACCAACGTATTGTTCAGTCAGGTCAGAGCTGGCAGCAAGGGCCTATCGTTTTGAACTGGTTGGATATACAAGATTCTTTTGATGCTTCTGGTTTTAACCTGATTATTCATGAAGTCGCTCATAAGCTGGACACCCGTAACGGCGATCGCGCCAGCGGAGTTCCCTTTATTCCGTTGCGTGAGGTTGCTGGCTGGGAACACGATCTTCATGCTGCAATGAACAACATTCAGGAAGAAATCGAATTGGTTGGCGAGAATGCGGCGAGCATTGATGCTTATGCAGCCAGCGATCCTGCTGAATGTTTTGCCGTACTTTCTGAATATTTCTTTAGCGCCCCAGAACTTTTTGCTCCTCGTTTCCCTTCATTGTGGCAACGTTTCTGCCAATTTTATCAACAAGATCCTTTGCAGAGACTGCATCACGCTAATGATACAGACTCGTTTTCGGCGACGAATGTTCATTAATTAACAACTTTGCAGATTAATTAACCAATTGAAATGACTTATGAAATTTAGTGTTGACAGACAAGGTACCGCTAAGTAATATGCGCCCCGTTCACACGATTCCTCTGTAGTTCAGTCGGTAGAACGGCGGACTGTTAATCCGTATGTCACTGGTTCGAGTCCAGTCAGAGGAGCCAAATTCTAAAAATTCGCTTTTTTAGCGCAATGTCACTGACCTTAGTTGAACATTGTTTTTTAACGGATAGCGGGTTTTTAACATCTTAAGCGCCCTCGACCTTTATGGTTGATGGCGTTTTGCTATGAACGCCATCACCATTTTCCCCTCGATTATAAAACTTGAGTTATTCAGTAGTCTCCCCTCTTGCAACTCACACCCAAAACTGCCTAACGAAAAGTTATTAATTTTCAATCATATTGCTATCAGTATTTACATTTTTTCGCTGTGCTAGAAAGGGCGCATTTATGTTAGCTCGTTCAGGGAAGGTAAGCATGGCTACGAAGAAGAGAAGTGGAGAAGAAATAAATGACCGACAAATATTATGCGGGATGGGAATTAAACTACGCCGCTTAACTGCGGGTATCTGTCTGATAACTCAACTTGCGTTCCCTATGGCTGCGGCAGCACAAGGTGTGGTAAACGCCGCAACCCAACAACCAGTTCCTGCACAAATTGCCATTGCAAATGCCAATACGGTGCCCTACACCCTTGGAGCGCTGGAATCGGCCCAAAGCGTTACCGAACGTTTCGGTATTTCGGTGGCTGAGTTACGCAAACTCAACCAGTTTCGTACGTTTGCTCGAGGTTTTAATAATGTCCGCCAGGGTGATGAACTGGATGTCCCGGCACAAGTTAGTGAAAAAAAATTAACCCCGCCGCCGGGTAATAGCAGTGACAACCTCGAGCAACAGATAGCCAGTACTTCACAGCAAATCGGGTCTCTGCTCGCCGAAGATATGAACAGCGAGCAAGCGGCAAATATGGCGCGTGGATGGGCCTCTTCTCAGGCTTCAGGCGCAATAACAGACTGGTTAAGCCGCTTCGGTACCGCAAGAATCACGCTGGGCGTGGATGAAGATTTTAGCCTGAAGAACTCCCAGTTCGATTTTCTCCATCCGTGGTATGAAACGCCTGATAATCTCTTTTTCAGTCAGCATACTCTCCATCGTACTGACGAGCGTACGCAGATTAACAACGGCTTAGGTTGGCGTCATTTCACTCCCACATGGATGTCAGGCATCAACTTCTTTTTCGACCACGATCTTAGCCGTTACCACTCCCGCGCCGGCATTGGCGCGGAGTACTGGCGCGACTATCTAAAATTAAGCAGTAACGGCTATTTGCGACTGACCAACTGGCGCAGCGCACCTGAACTGGACAACGATTATGAAGCACGCCCGGCCAATGGCTGGGATGTACGCGCAGAAAGCTGGCTACCCGCCTGGCCGCACCTTGGCGGTAAACTGGTCTATGAACAGTATTATGGCGATGAAGTGGCCCTGTTCGATAAAGACGATCGGCAAAGTAATCCTCATGCCATAACCGCTGGACTTAACTATACCCCCTTCCCGCTGATGACCTTCAGCGCGGAGCAACGCCAGGGTAAACAGGGCGAAAATGACACCCGTTTTGCCGTCGATTTTACCTGGCAACCTGGCAGCGCAATGCAGAAACAGCTTGACCCGAATGAAGTCGCTGCACGGCGTAGCCTTGCAGGCAGCCGTTATGATCTGGTGGATCGCAACAACAATATCGTTCTGGAATATCGCAAAAAAGAACTGGTTCGCCTGACCCTGACAGACCCCGTGACAGGGAAGTCAGGAGAAGTGAAATCACTGGTTTCGTCGCTACAAACCAAATATGCCCTGAAAGGCTATAACGTCGAAGCCACCGCACTGGAAGCTGCCGGTGGCGAAGTGGTCACAACGGGTAAAGATATTCTGGTTACCCTGCCGGCTTACCGGTTCACCAGTACGCCAGAAACCGATAACACCTGGCCGATTGAAGTCACCGCTGAAGATGTCAAAGGCAATTTGTTCGAATCGTGAACAGAGCATGGTAGCCGTTCAGGCACCTACGTTAAGCCAGAAAGATTCCTCGGTATCGTTAAGTACCCAGACGTTGAGCGCGGATTCCCATTCAACCGCCACACTGACTTTTATTGCGCATGATGCAGCAGGTAATCCTGTTATCGGGCTGGTGCTCTCGACGCGTCACGAAGGTGTTCAGGACATCACCCTTTCTGACTGGAAAGATAATGGTGACGGAAGCTATACCCAGATCCTGACCACAGGTGCGATGTCTGGCACGCTGACGCTTATGCCACAGCTGAACGGTGTGGATGCGGCTAAAGCCCCCGCCGTGGTGAATATCATTTCTGTTTCGTCATCTCGGACTCACTCGTCAATTAAGATTGATAAGGACCGTTATCTCTCCGGCAATCCTATCGAGGTAACGGTAGAACTGAGAGATGAAAATGACAAACCTGTTAAGGAGCAAAAACAGCAACTGAATACCGCAGTCAGCATCGACAATGTGAAACCTGGTGTCACTACAGACTGGAAAGAAACCGCAGATGGCGTCTATAAGGCAACCTATACCGCCTATACCAAAGGCAGTGGGCTTACTGCGAAGCTATTAATGCAAAACTGGAATGAAGATTTACATACCGCTGGATTTATCATCGACGCCAACCCGCAGTCAGCGAAAATTGCGACATTATCTGCCAGCAATAATGGTGTGCTCGCCAATGAGAATGCAGCAAACACCGTCTCGGTCAATGTCGCTGATGAAGGAAGCAACCCAATCAATGATCATACCGTCACGTTTGCGGTATTAAGCGGATCGGCAACTTCCTTTAACAATCAAAACACCGCAAAAACGGATGTTAATGGCCTGGCGACTATTGATCTGAAAAGTAGTAAGCAGGAAGACAACACGGTTGAAGTCACCCTTGAAAATGGCGTGAAACAAACGTTAATCGTCAGTTTTGTCGGCGACTCGAGTACCGCACAGGTTGATCTGCAGAAGTCGAAAAATGAAGTGGTCGCTGACGGCAATGACAGCGCCACAATGACCGCGACAGTTCGGGATGCAAAAGGCAACCTGCTCAATGACGTCAAGGTCACCTTCAATGTTAATTCAGCAGCAGCGAAACTGAGCCAAACCGAAGTGAATAGCCACGACGGGATCGCCACAGCTACGCTGACCAGTTTGAAAAATGGTGATTATACGGTTACGGCCTCTGTGAGCTCTGGTTCTCAGGCTAATCAACAGGTGAATTTTATCGGTGATCAAAGTACTGCAGCCCTGACCCTCAGTGTGCCTTCAGGTGATATCACCGTCACCAACACAGCTCCGCAACATATGACTGCAACCTTGCAGGATAAAAATGGCAACCCACTAAAAGATAAAGAAATCACCTTCTCTATGCCAAACGACGTCGCAAGTCGGTTCTCGATTAGCAACGGCGGAAAAGGCATGACGGATAGTAACGGGGTTGCAATCGCCTCCCTGACCGGCACGTTAGCGGGCACGCATATGATCACGGCTCGTCTGGCTAACAGCAATGTCAGCGATGCACAGCCAATGACGTTTGTGGCGGATAAAGACAGAGCGGTTGTCGTTCTACAAACATCGAAAGCGGAAATCATTGGGAATGGCGTGGATGAGACGACCCTGACAGCAACAGTGAAAGATCCTTTTGATAACGTGGTTAAAAATCTGTCAGTAGTCTTCCGCACCTCCCCCGCAGACACGCAACTGAGTCTGAACGCGCGTAATACTAATGAGAACGGTATTGCTGAAGTTACCCTTAAGGGCACGGTTTTGGGTGTTCATACAGCCGAAGCCATACTGCTTAACGGCAACAGAGATACGAAGATAGTCAATATTGCGCCCGATGCCAGCAACGCGCAGGTCACCCTGAACATCCCTGCACAACAGGTGGTGACGAATAACAGCGACAGCGTGCAGCTGACGGCGACGGTGAAAGATCCGTCGAATCATCCGGTGGCGGGAATAACGGTGAACTTCACCATACCACAGGACGTGGCGGCAAACTTTACCCTTGAAAATAACGGTATTGCCATCACTCAGGCTAATGGCGAAGCGCATGTCACCCTCAAAGGCAAAAAAGCGGGCACGCATACGGTTACCGCAACGCTGGGTAACAATAATGCCAGCGATGCGCAACCAGTCACCTTCGTGGCGGATAAGGACAGCGCGGTTGTCGTTCTGCAAACATCGAAAGCGGAAATCATTGGGAATGGCGTGGATGAGACGACTCTGACGGCAACAGTGAAAGATCCTTTTGATAACGCAGTAAAAGATCTACAGGTCACCTTCAGTACCAACCCCGCAGATACTCAACTTAGTCAGAGCAAAAGCAATACTAACGACAGTGGTGTGGCCGAAGTTACCTTTAAGGGCACGGTTTTGGGTGTTCATACAGCCGAAGCCACACTGCCTAACGGCAACAACGATACGAAGATAGTCAATATTGCGCCCGATGCCAGCAACGCGCAGGTTACGCTGAACATCCCTGCTCAACAGGTGGTGACGAATAACAGCGACAGCGTGCAGCTGACGGCGACGGTGAAAGATCCGTCGAATCATCCGGTGGCGGGAATAACGGTGAATTTCACCATGCCACAGGACGTGGCGGCAAACTTTACCCTCGAAAATAACGGTATTGCCATCACCCAGGCCAATGGGGAAGCGCATGTCACGCTCAAAGGTAAAAAAGCGGGTACGCATACGGTTACCGCAACGCTGAGTAATAACAATACCAGTGATTCACAGCCGGTAACGTTTGTGGCGGACAAAACCTCGGCTCTGGTTGTTCTTCAGATATCAAAAAATGAGATCACAGGTAATGGCGTAGATAGCGCAACGCTAACTGCAACAGTCAAAGATCAGTTCGACAATGAGGTGAACAATCTTCCGGTAACATTCAGCACAGCTTCTTCAGGCCTCACCCTGACCCCAGGGGAAAGTAATACCAATGAGTCTGGCATCGCGCAGGCCACTCTCGCAGGCGTTGCCTTTGGTGAGCAGACGGTTACTGCATCACTGGCTAATACTGGTGCCAGCGACAACAAAACTGTGCACTTTATTGGCGACACAACGGCGGCAAAAATTATCGAGTTGACGCCTGACCCAGGCAGCATAATCGCCGGTACCCCACAGAACAGCACCGGTAGCGTAATCACCGCTACAGTCATTGATAATAATGGCTTTCCGGTGAAAGGTGTGACTGTGAACTTCACCAGCAACGCAGCGACAGCCGAAATGACGAATGGCGGCCAAGCCGTAACGAACGAACAGGGTAAGGCTACCGTCACTTATACCAATACCCGCTCCTCGATAGAATCAGGAGCGAGACCGGATACCGTTGAGGCCAGTCTGGAAAATGGTAGCTCCACGCTTAGCACATCAATTAATGTCAACGCTGATGCGTCTACGGCACATCTCACCTTGTTACAGTCACTTCTTGATACAGTCTCCGCAGGCGACACTACCAATCTGTATATTGAGGTGAAGGATAATTACGGCAACGGTGTACCCCAGCAGGAGGTAACCCTCAGCGTTTCACCAAGTGAAGGCGTGACTCCCAGTAATAACGCTATATATACGACCAATCACGACGGCAATTTTTACGCAAGCTTTACCGCTACAAAAGCCGGGGTTTATCAAGTGACGGCAACCCTCGAAAATGGCGATTCGATACAACAAACAGTGACCTATGTGCCGAACGTCGCGAATGCCGAAATCACGCTGGCAGCCTCGAAGGATCCGGTGATTGCCGACAATAACGATCTCACGACACTAACAGCAACAGTCGCTGATACAGAGGGCAATGCGATAGCCAACACTGAAGTAACATTTACTCTGCCGGAAGATGTGAAGGCGAACTTCACGCTGAGCGATGGCGGTAAAGCGATTACTGATGCTGAAGGCAAAGCGAAAGTCACGCTGAAAGGTACAAAAGCAGGCGCTCATACTGTTACAGCATCGATGACTGGCGGTAAGAGTGAGCAGTTGGTGGTGAACTTTATTGCGGATACGCTCAGTGCGCAGGTTAATCTTAACGTTACCGAGGACAACTTTATCGCCAATAACGTTGGGATGACCACACTTCAGGCAACAGTGACTGATGGAAACGGCAACCCGTTAGCCAATGAGGCGGTGACATTCACGCTACCGGCAGACGTGAGCGCAAGCTTCACTCTCGGACAAGGCGGTTCCGCCATTACTGATATCAACGGCAAGGCTGAAGTTACACTGAGCGGTACAAAATCCGGTACCTACCCCGTGACAGTTAGCGTGAACAATTATGGTGTCAGTGATACGAAACAGGTGACTTTGATTGCCGATGCTGGTACCGCAACACTAGCCTCCTTAACCTCTGTATACTCATTCGTCGTCAGCACGACCGAGGGCGCGACCATGACTGCAAGCGTCACTGACGCTAACGGCAACCCGGTAGAAGGCATAAAAGTTAATTTCCGCGGAACCTCCGTCACGCTAAGCAGCACCAGCGTTGAAACGGATGATCAGGGTTTCGCTGAAATTCTTGTGACAAGCACCGAAGTCGGACTGAAAACAGTTTCAGCCTCTCTGACAGATAAACCTACTGAAGTCATATCGCGATTACTGAATGCAAAAGCAGATATTAATTCTGCAACGATTACCAGTCTGGAGATACCTGAAGGTCAGCTAATGGTCGCACAAGACGTAGCAGTTAAAGCTCACGTCAACGACCAGTTTGGCAACCCGATTCTTAATGAATCTGTAACATTCAGTGCAGAGCCACCAGAGCACATGACCATCAGCCAAAATATTGTCTCTACTGATACGCATGGTATAGCCGAGGTCTCCATGACGCCCGAAAGAAACGGTTCGTATATGGTGAAAGCATCCCTGGCGAATGGAGCCTCACTTGAGAAACAACTGGAGGCTATTGATGAAAAACTGACACTCACGGCGTCCAGTCCGCTTATCGGTGTCTATGCCCCTACAGGCACTACTCTGACGGCAACGCTAACCTCTGCAAATGGCACTCCAGTGGAGGGTCAGGTCATCAACTTTAGCGTAACGCCAGAAGGGGCGACGTTAAGTGGCGGAAAAGTGAGAACTAACTCTTCAGGTCAGGCTCCGGTCGTTCTGACCAGCAATAAAGTCGGTACATATACGGTGACTGCATCGTTCCATAACGGCGTAACAATACAGACACAGACAACCGTGAAAGTCACTGGCAACTCAAGCACCGCACATGTTGCTAGCTTTATCGCTGATCCATCGACTATCGCCGCCACCAACAGTGATTTAAGTACCTTAAAGGCAACGGTTGAGGATGGCAGTGGTAACCTGATCGAAGGTCTCACTGTGTACTTCGCCTTAAAAAGCGGCTCTGCCACATTAACGTCATTAACAGCGGTGACCGATCAAAACGGAATCGCGACAACAAGCGTGAAAGGAGCGATGACAGGTAGCGTCACGGTAAGCGCAGTCACGACCGCTGGTGGAATGCAAACAGTAGATATAACGCTGGTGGCAGGCCCGGCAGACGCCTCGCAGTCCGTCCTTAAGAAAAATCGGTCCTCACTGAAAGGGGACTTTACCGATAGTGCTGAGCTACATCTTGTTTTGCACGATATATCAGGCAATCCGATCAAAGTTTCTGAAGGGATGGAATTTGTGCAATCTGAACCGCCCCGGGAATCCTGGAGACTAAACTCCCTGAGAAAGAGGTAAACAGGATGACTAAAAATACTCGTTTTTCCCCCGAAGTCCGTCAGAGGGCG
>NZ_MDGW01000063.1:0-9573 GCF_001712525.1 Shigella sp. FC1661 | reverse complement strand
CGTTCATTTCTCGTTATTTGTCATGCTGGCCGGGCGCAGATGCGTTGCATCTGTTGCCAGCCTTCTCCTGCAGGCTTCAATAACCCACGCTGAAAAGTTACCGGACCCTTTATGCTCAAGGGCGATGTTGATCTGTTCAATCATGTGATTGGGGAAACGGATATTGCGGGTTGTGGTTCTGCGGGTACGGTTTTTCGATGACATATTTATTTCCTTTACTGATTGCCATATGACGGGGATTTTACATGGCTGAGCTTCGTACACTCCAGAGCAGAATCAAAACACTGAATACCCGACGGGTGAATATTCTGAAGGGTGAACAGCGTCGTGTCAGTGGCAGTGCACGTGTTTCCCTCAAGCGTCATATCTGGCTCAGGGACACCGGGCAGTGCCGTCTCTGTGGTCGTGTGGTTGACCTCTGTGACAGTGAACTCGATCACCGAATTGCACTTCAGTTCGGTGGTGGTAATGAGGAGACGAATCTCTGGACGCTCTGTACCGAATGCCATCGACAAAAGTCTGCTCGTGAAGCGGCGAGTGATATGCCGGATCCGACGCTGCCGGAGGTGTCCGGAGGTAGTGGCAGAGAGGACGACATCATCGGACTGTAACCCGACCCCGGGGGGTATCATCCGGCGTAAAAAACGATCGCTTTGGACACCGCGCCCCCTCTCACGCAGAGAAAAAATTCCCGTTTCAGGCCAGTTAACATGTTAACTGGCTGTCCGGGTATTTTTGCGGTTTTTATCTTTATTATTCAGTTTGTTGTGCGAAAAAAAATGTTAACTGGCTTTTTCAGAAAATGTTAACCAGGCAGCAGTTAACATTTGCGGCATGAGACGCCGGGAAAAATGGGCTGAACCATACCCGGCTGAGTGCGTTCTGGACCCGGGAGGAGGCTGTGCTGACAACGCAAAAACGAAAATTTGCGCTGGCGCTCATGTCCGGGAAAAACAAAACAGCGTCAGCCATTGCCGCCGGTTATTCGGCGAAGACCGCCAGGGTTAAAGGCTCGCAGCTGGCAAAAGATCCGGAGGTGCTCGCGTTTATAGCCCGTAAACAGTGCGAAACGGTGGAGGTGGATGAGGTTCCTGTTTACCGGCAGAAAAAATCAGAGCAGGAGGATAAACCCCGTCGCCGTGAGGCGGCTGCAATACCACAGCCGGACGAAAACAATCCGGAGATGCCACCGCCCGCGGTGATGTCTCATGGTATTGAATATATGGAGGATGGTCTTCCCGATCCGGTGAAAGCTATGGGGCAGATCCTGGTGGAAAACCTCAGCATTGATCCGAAACTGGCACTGGATGCGGCCTGGCGACTGGCGCAGTTCACACACCATAAAAAAGGCGATGCCGGTAAAAAATCGGCAAAAGGTGATGCCGCGAAAAAAGCGGCTAACCGTTTTGCGGTACCACCACCACCACGACTGGTGGTGAATAACGATAATGAGGGCAACGGATGATACCTGTATGGAGCACGGCCTGCCCGGACTGGGCAGAGCGCCTGAAAAAGGGGCTGTCGATTATTCCGGCTCCGATTTATCCGGACCAGGCCGCACATGCCCTGGCGATTTTTAAACAACTGCGGATTGTGGATGCACCGGGTAGCCCGACGTTCGGGGAGTCCTGTGCACAGTGGGTGTTTGACCTGGTGGCGGCTCTGTTTGGCTCCTACGATGCGCAGACCGGTGTCCGCCATATCAAGGAAGTGTTCATTCTGATACCCAAAAAAAACAGCAAGTCCACACTGGCCGCCGGGATCATGATGACGGCGCTGTTACTGAACTGGCGGCAGGCGGCGGGTTACACGATTCTGGCCCCGACTGTGGAGGTGGCAGCCAACGCCTTCAATCCTGCCAGGGATATGGTACGACGGGACGATGATCTGGATGACCTCTGTCAGGTGCAGACACATATCCGGACCATCACCCACCGGGTGACGGACACCACCCTGAAGGTGGTGGCAGCCGATCCGAATACGGTGTCCGGTATCAAGTCCGTGGGGACGCTGATTGATGAGTTGTGGCTGTTTGGCAAGCAGTACAAGGCGGAGGACATGTTACGTGAAGCCATCGGCGGGCTTGCCTCCCGCCCGGAAGGGTTTGTGGTGTATACGACCACCCAGTCGAATGAACCGCCCGCCGGGGTGTTCAGACAAAAACTGCAGTACGCCCGGGATGTGCGCGACGGCAAAATTAATGATCCGCACTTTCTGCCGGTGATATTTGAACACCCTCCTGAAATGGTGGAAAGCGGGGCTCACCTGCTGATGGAAAACCTCGCCATGGTCATTCCGAATCTCGGCTATTCAGTGGATGAGGCCTTTCTGTACCGGGAGTACCGTAAAGCCCGGGAAGCCGGTGAAGAGACATTCCGGGGGTTCATGTCAAAACACGCCAATGTGGAAATTGGTCTTGCCCTGCGCTCTGACCGCTGGGCGGGGGCTGATTTCTGGGAAGAGCAGGGCCGTTGTATCAACCTGGACGATATCCTGCGTCGTGCTGATGTGGTGACGGTGGGGATTGACGGCGGAGGGCTGGATGATCTGCTGGGGATGTATGTGATTGGGCGTGACCGGGAGACCCGCGAATGGCTGGGCTGGGGCCATGCCTGGGCGCATGAAACCGCGGTGGTCCGACGGAAGAGCGAGGCGTCCCGGTTTCAGGATCTTGTTGCCTGTGGAGATATGACCATTGTCCGGCGTGTCGGGGATGACACGGCGGAAGTGGCGGAATATGTGCGTCGCATTCATGAGGCTGAGTTACTGGACCATATCGGTATTGACCCGTCAGGGGTGGGGCAGATTCTGGATTCACTGGCGGAAGCCGGGATCCCCGACGGAATTGTGGTGGGGATACGCCAGGGCTGGAAACTGGGCGGGGCCATTAAAACCACCGAGCGCAAACTGGCTGAAGGGGTGCTGGTGCATGGTGACCAGCCCCTGATGGCCTGGTGTGTCGGCAATGCCCGGGTGGAGCCTAAAGGTAACGCCATTCTTATCACCAAACAGGCCAGTGGACGGGGAAAAATTGACCCGCTGATGGCGCTGTTCAATGCGGTCTCCCTGATGTCCCTTAACCCGGAACCGAAAAAGAAAGAATATGCGGTTTTTTTCATATAACCCTGTTCACACTGTAACCATCACGAACCGCTCCGGCGGTTTTTTTATTTTCAGGAGGCTGATGTGACTCTTAAACGGGCCTGTTCCCTGCTGACGGTGAAATCCTTCAGTGAGGATGAATGGGTGATCACCGGGATTGCGTCAACGCCTTCTCCGGATCGGGATGGTGACATCCTGGAGCCGGAGGGCGCGGAGTTTGGCAGTGCGATCCCGTTTCTCTGGCAGCATGACCATTCCCGCCCGGTGGGGCAATGTACGGTGCGCCGGGTCAGCGAAGGGCTGGAAATCACGGCAACACTGGTGAAGCCCGTACCGGATATGCCGTCGCAACTGGCTGCCCGGCTGGATGAGGTCTGGGCGGCCATTAAGACCGGGCTGGTCAGGGGCTGTCCGTGGGCTTCCGTCCCCATGAATACACCTTTCTGGACGGAGGCGGACTGCATTTTCTGCGCTGGGAACTGATGGAGGTGTCTGCCGTCACCGTGCCCGCGAATGCGGAATGCACCATCCGGACCATTAAATCTTACGACAGCCCGTTTTCTGCCGCGTCCGGCAACCGGAAACCGGTGGTGAAAATCGCATCTTCTGCCGGCGCTGCGGCACAGTCAACAACCGTTTTTCATAAGGAAAAGACCATAATGAATATTGGCGAACAGATTAAAAGTTTTGAAAACAAGCGTGTAGCGCTGGCAGCCTCCCTTGAGGAGGTCATGACCAAAGCCGCAGAGGAAGGGCGCACGCTGGATGTGGAGGAGGAAGAGCATTACGACAACACCGCAGCGGAAATCCGTCAGGTGGATGCGCACCTGAAGCGCCTGCGTGAACTGGAAGCCGGTAAGGCCGCCACGGCGCAGCCGGTGAAACAGGCCGGTAACGGGAATGTGGCCGCGGTGGCTTCTGCGCCGGTGATCCGTGTGGAGCAGAAACTGGATAAGGGGATTGGCTTCGCCCGCTTTGCCAAATCGCTGGCTGCGGCTAAAGGCGTCCGATCTGAAGCCCTGGAAGTGGCCCGTCGTCAGTATCCGGATGACAGTCGTCTGCATCATGTCCTGAAATCGGCAGTGGGCGCGGGGACCACCACGGATCCGCAGTGGGCAGGCAGCCTGTCTGAATATCAGGAATACGCACAGGACTTTATTGATTACCTGCGTCCGCAGACCATTATCGGGCGATTTGGTCAGGGCGGGATCCCTGCACTTCGTCAGGTGCCGTTCAATATCCGTGTGCACGCCCAGGTGTCCGGCGGTGCTGCCGGCTGGGTGGGTGAGGGTAAGGCAAAACCCCTGACGAAGTTTGATTTTGAATCCATCACCTTCAGTCATGCGAAGGTGTCGGCCATTGCGGTACTGACGGAAGAGCTGATCCGTTTTTCCAGTCCGGCAGCTGATGCGCTGGTCCGTAATGCGCTGGCAGAAGCGGTGGTGGCGCGTCTGGACACAGACTTTGTGGACCCGAAAAAAGCCGCAGTGGCAGATGTCTCCCCGGCGTCCATCACCCATGATGTGAAGGGCAAGGCATCAACGGTAACCCGGATGCGGATACAGAGGCGGCGTTTGGACAGTTTGTGGCAGCAAACCTGCAGCCCACCGGTGCGGTCTGGCTGATGTCCAGCACCAATGCCCTGGCGCTGTCCATGCGTAAAAATACGCTGGGTCAGAAGGAATACCCGGACATGACCCTGCTGGGGGGGACCTTCCAGGGGCTGCCGGTGATTGTCTCCCAGTACGTGGGTGACCAGCTGGTGCTGGTGAATGCCCCGGATATTTATCTGGCGGATGACGGCGGCGTGGCAGTGGATATGTCCCGCGAGGCATCACTGGAAATGCAGTCTGAGCCGACCGGCGACAGTACCACGCCGTCGCCGGTGGAGCTGGTTTCCATGTTCCAGACAGGCAGTGTGGCCATCCGTGCGGAGCGCTGGATCAACTGGCGTCGTCGCCGTACCGCGGCGGTGGCGGTGATCACCGGTGTGAACTACGGCAGTGCGTCCGGCGGCTGAGTCTGATAAGGAGGACGGGAGGCGAGCGCCTCCCGTAACAGGTTATGGCAAAGATCCGATATCTGCAGGGCACGCATGATGCCCGGGCCGGGGATATCCGTGATGTGGCACAGCCGTGCGCGGAGGTGCTGGTTCGCCTGGGAAAGGCGGAGTACATCACGGTGCGACGTCCGGCAGGTCAGAAAAAGAAACGTGATGCGGAGCATGGCGAATGTGGAACCTTTTACAGCGAACCCGAAAAAACCAGAAATCAGGACGTGACGTAAGAGAGGCGGGCTGGACCAGCCTGTTTCAGGCGGTGGCTGAGCCCTTTTCCGGCGCCTGGCAGCAGGGCGTGAAAGCCGATCCGGAAGCCGTCCTCTCCTTTCATGCGGTGTTTTCGTGCATTTCGCTGATATCCCAGGATATCGCCAAAATGCGGCTGCGTCTTATGCAGACGGATGCGCAGGGGATACGCAGGGAAACTCGCCGGGGGGATATTGCCCGCCTCTGTCGTCGTCCCAACGCCCAGCAGAACCGCATCCAGTTTTTTGAACTGTGGCTGAACGCCAAACTGCGTCACGGCAATACGGTGGTGCTGAAAATCCGTAACTCCCGGGGGCAGATCAAAGAACTGCGCATTCTGGACTGGAGCCGGGTTGAACCACTGGTGGCGGATGACGGCGAAGTGTTCTACCGCATCACGCCGGACCGGAACTGCGGGATCACTGAGGCGGTGACGGTGCCTGCCCGGGAAGTGATCCACGACCGGTTTAACTGTTTTTTTCATCCGCTTATAGGGTTGCCGCCGGTGTATGCCGCCGGGCTGACCGCCACGCAGGGGCATCATATTCAGGAAAATTCGACGTATTTTTTCAGAAATGGCGGGGAAAACGGCCATTCTGAGCAACGGGGCAAAATACAACCCCACGACGTTTTCACCGGTGGATGCGCAGACGGTGGAACAACTGAAGATGACCGCTGAAATTGTCTGTTCGGTGTTCCGTGTCCCGGCCTACAAGATTGGCGTGGGACAACCGCCTTCCAGTGACAACGTGGAGGCGCTGGAGCAGCAGTATTATTCCCAGTGCCTGCAGACGCTGATTGAGTCCATTGAACTGTTACTGGATGAGGCGCTGGAAACGGGGGAAAACGAGAGTACAGAATTTGATGTCACCACGCTGCTGAGAATGGACAGTGAGCGGCGCATGAAAACGCTGGGGGATGCCGTGAAAAATACGCTTCTCACGCCCAATGAGGCCCGTAAACGGGAGAACCTGCCGCCCCTGGCCGGCGGTGATGCACTGTATCTTCAGCAGCAGAACTACAGTCTGGAGGCACTGTCCCGTCGTGATGCCCGTGAGGATCCGTTCGCGTCGACCGGGAAAACGGCCTTAGCGCAACCGCCTGACGGCGCATCTGACGGTAATAAGGCAATCAGTGAAACAGAGCATGATGCGGTGAAAGCGATGTTCAGGGGGATTCTGAAAAAATGAATGAACGTGAACTGTCCATTATTCGTGCCCTGGGAGAAGAATTCGCCACGGTGCTGGCGGATTTACAGCGCACATTTGAGGAGAAGATGAGCGCGCAGGCACAAGCGTTTGAAGAGAAACTGGCTTCCCTGTCCGCTCTGTTACAGAAGCATGTGACGGTGGATGAGGTTAGCCCTGTTCTGCAGGCGATGGTGGATGACGCAGTGGGGGCCATTCCGCTACCGCGTGATGGTCGCGATTATGATCCGGAAGTACTGAAGCAGGCGGTGAATGATGCGGTCGCAAATATTCCGCAGCCGGCGGACGGTAAAAGTCTCACCCCGGATGATGTGCGTCCGATGCTTGAACAGATGGTGACGGAGGCTGTAAGCCATATCCCTGTTCCGCGTGATGGTCGTGACTACGATCCGGATGTTCTGCAGAAGGCGGTTCTGGATGCGGTGAGTGCCCTGCCGGCTCCGCAGGACGGGCGTGATGCCACGGCTCTGGAAATACTCCCCGCCATTGACGTTCAAAAATCCTTTCCCCGGGGCACGTATGCCACACACCAGGGCGGACTCTGGCGGGCGTATGAAAAAACGCACGGGATGCGGGGATGGGAATGCCTGGTTGACGGGGTGGCGGATATTGACGTCAGCATGACGGGTGAGCGGTTGTTCTCTGTGGTGGTCCGGCAGAGCAGTGGCCAGCGTACGGAAAAAACATTTTCCCTGCCGGTGATGCTCTACCGCGGTGTGTTCAGAGCCGGTGAAACCTACCACCCCGGCGATACGGTGACGTGGGGGGCTCGCTGTGGCACTGCAACAGTATGACCGAAGATAAACCCGGAGAAGCTCATTCATCAGCCTGGACCCTGGCTGCAAAACGTGGGCAGGATGCAGGAGGCGGAAAATGACGGCATTACTGACACTGGAAGAGATCAAGGCACATCTGCGTGTCGACCATGACGCGGATGATGACATGCTGATGGACAAGGTTCGTCAGGCTACCGCCGTGCTGCTGGCCTACATTCAGGGCAGCCGGGATAAAGTGATCCGTGAGGACGGTGAACTGATCCAGGGCGAGGCATTAACCCGGATGAAGGGGGCTGCCATGCGACTGACCGGGATGCTGTACCGGAATCCGGATCTTGCGGAGCGGGAAGAACTGCTTCAGGGGGAGCTGCCGTTTTCTGTTTCCGTGCTGATTTACGATTTGCGTTGTCCGACGGTGTTATGAGGAGGGGGAATGGCAATATCTGCAGGTCGTCTGACACAGATGATAAGTGTTCTGAACCCGGTGTTAACCCGTAACGCTGCCGGAGAAATGACGGAAGAATGGGTGTCATGCGGGAAAATTCATGCGGATATCCGAGGCAGGAGCAGCCGGGAGCGGATGCAGTCCGGTGCGGAAATGGCGCAGGCGGAAATCCGCATCTGGGTGCGCGGTCAGTCCGGTCGGGAAATCACGGCAGCGTCACGACTTCATGTGCTGAGTGGTCCATGGCGTGACCGGATCCTGAACGTTGTCGGGCTGCCCGTGCCGGATGCGACCGGCGGGCGTCTGGAAATTCTCTGTCGGCTGGGAGGGGAAAAATGATCGAAATCCTGCTGGATTTTTCGGGGCTGGAGGACATCAGCCGCGATTTGCAGCTTCTGAGTGGTGCGGAAAATAACCGGGTGCTGCGTGAGGCAACCCGTGCGGGTGCGAATGTGCTGAAAGAAGAAGTGGTGTCACGGACACCGGTACGCAGGGGAAAACTGCGCCGCAATGTGGTGATCCTTTCCCGGCGCTCCCGCGATGGCGGGATGGAATCCGGTGTCCATATCCGTGGTGTTAATCCGGACACCGGTAACAGCGATAACACCATGAAGGCGGATAACCCGCGCAATGCTTTCTACTGGCGGTTTGTGGAAATGGGGACCGTGAATATGCCACCGCACCCGTTTGTGCGCCCGGCGTTTGATGTGCGCAGTGAACAGGCAGCTCAGGTGGCGATTGCGCGGATGAACCGGGCCATTGATGAGGTACTGAGACGATGACGGAGGCGGATTTGTATCCTCATCTGGCGCATCTTGCCGGCGGGCAGGTGTACCCGTATGTGGCCCCCCTGCTGGATGGCAGGCCGTCGGTGGCGCTTCCGTGGGTGGTTTTCAGCCTGATTTTATCGGTGTCAGCGGACGTGATGGGCGGGCAGGCGGAGTCCTCAGTGTCGGTGCAGATAGACGTTTATGCCGGGACTGTGACGCAGGCGCGTCAGATACGTCAGGACGCCCGTGAAGCCATAATGCTGCTGGCCCCGGGATCCGTCAGTGAAATGCAGGACTATATTCCGGAAAACCGCTGTTACCGTGCAACCCTGGAGTTTCAGGTCACGGTGTGACTTTTTCTTTTTTTCTACAAAACCATACCCCGCCGCGTGCGGGTTTTTTATTATCAGGAGGCAGAATGTCTGCTTTGTATGAACGCTCACAGCTGACGCAGGTGATGATTTCATCTGCCCCGGCGACTGCTGAAACTATGGATAAGGCGGAATATCTGCGCCTGGACTGCACCATCAAGGAAGTCCAGTTCACCGCCGGTCAGAAACAGGATATTGATGTGACCACGCTCTGCTCCACAGAGCAGGAGAACATCAACGGTCTGGGGGCGTCGTCTGAGATTTCCATGTCGGGTAATTTTTATCTGAATCAGGCCCAGAACGCCCTGCGTGATGCCTATGACAATGACGCGTTGTATGCGTTTAAGGTGCTGTTTCCGTCCGGTAAGGGCTTTAAATTCCTGGTAATGCTGCCAACTTACTGATTTAGTGTATGATGGTGATTTTAAGGTGCTTGCGTGGCTTCCATTTCCATCAGATGTCCTTCCTGCTCCGCTACTGAAGGCGTGGTGCGTAACGGCAAAAGCACTGCCGGACATCAGCGCTATCTCTGCTCTCATTGCCGTAAAACATGGCAACTACAGTTCACTTACACCGCCTCTCAGCCCGGTACGCAC
>NZ_MDGW01000062.1:0-9579 GCF_001712525.1 Shigella sp. FC1661 | reverse complement strand
GGGGCGTCTTATGAGCTTGCTGTCACCCTTTGACGTGGTGATATGGATGACGGATGGCTGGCCACTGTATGAATCCCGCCTGAAGGGAAAGCTGCACGTAATCAGCAAGCGATATACGCAGCGAATTGAGCGGCATAACCTGAATCTGAGGCAGCACCTGGCACGGCTGGGACGGAAGTCGCTGTCGTTCTCAAAATCGGTGGAGCTGCATGACAAAGTCATCGGGCATTATCTGAACATAAAACACTATCAATAAGTTGGAGTCATTACCCGTTTACGCAAGGGCGAAGTGCAAATTGGTCTGTGGTTAAGCTCGACTACTTCTTATATGGCAGAAATTGCCGCTACTTCCGGTTATGACTGGTTGCTGATTGACGGGGAGCACGCGCCAAACACCATTCAGGATCTTTATCACCAGCTACAGGCGGTAGCGCCCTATGCCAGCCAACCCGTGATCCGTCCGGTGGAAGGCAGTAAATCGCTGATTAAACAAGTTCTGGATATTGGCGCGCAAACTCTATTGATCCCGATGGTCGATACTGCCGATCAGGCTCGTCAGGTGGCGTCTGCCACGCGCTATCCTCCCTACGGTGAGCGTGGTGTTGGGGCCAGTGTGGCACGGGCTGCGCGCTGGGGACGCATTGAGAATTACATGGCGCAAGTCAACGATTCGCTTTGTCTGTTAGTGCAGGTGGAAAGTAAAACGGCACTGGATAACCTGGACGAGATCCTCGACGTCGAAGGGATTGATGGCGTGTTTATTGGACCAGCGGATCTTTCTGCGTCGTTGGGCTACCCGGATAACGCCGGGCACCCGGAAGTGCAGCGAATTATTGAAACCAGCATTCGGCGGATCCGTGCTGCGGGTAAAGCGGCTGGTTTTCTGGCTGTGGCTCCTGATATGGCGCAGCAATGCCTGGCGTGGGGAGCGAACTTTGTCGCTGTTGGCGGTTGACACGATGCTCTACAGCGATGCCCTGGATCAACGACTGGCGATGTTTAAATCAGGCAAAAATGGGCCACGCATAAAAGGTAGTTATTGATATCAAAGGCCCATGGGGATCGGCTGTGGGCCTGTGTTAATTAGTGGTTATTCGCTGCCAGATCGGCTTCGCTTAGCTGGGTGGCCGCGAGCACCTGGTCACGATCAATGCCCTGTTCCAGCATGCGCAAAGCAATTTTAATGGCTTGTTCATGCATACCTTCCTGCCAGCCAATTTGATGCCCTTCCTGCCGTAGCCGTTCAGCAATAGTCATTAATCTCTCCTTTTGTAGTGGTGAACGTTCGGCAATCTCCTCAATAAAACGGGTGAAACGGGAGGTATCGCCGCATTGCAGCAGATAATTAAACAGTGTTTGTAGCTGGCTGTCATTAGTGAAGCCTCTAACCAAAAGCGTGGTGATCCTGTCGACCATGCCGATTAAATCGCGGTCGCGAATATGCTTTTGAATCAGTTCCAGCAGAGCTATACGCCGATGTTGCATGATCTCATCGTCAGGTACGATGGTGATATCCACCAACGGAAAAGCTTCGGTGTACAACTGCCGGGCAAGTTGCGGATCGTCAAACTCATCCAGCCAGTTAAGTGAGTACGGGTAGGGCGATGTTTCGCCATGATAAAACAGCAATGGCACCACCAGCGGAACTCTGTCATAGCCTTTATCCAGGTGACGCTGCATGGCGGCAGTGGCATAGCGCATTAGCCGAAAAGCCATATTCTTTTCTGCAGAGCTTTGATGTTCAATCACGCAGTAGATATAGCCGTCACCGTCGCTGGTTTCCACGGACCACAAAACATCCGAGTAGTAAGCGCGTAAACTTTTTTCAATAAAACTAGTGGGTTCCAGGCGTAAGGTTTGCAGGTTGCAAAGCTTGCGCAGTGGTTCTGGTAAATGTATTTCGAGAAAATCCCGTGCGGTTTCGGGTGTGAACATAAAGGTTTTAAATACCGCATCATGCGGGGAGGAGGTTGTTGATTCGGTCATGGTTGTCCGTCACCTGATATTTATGATGACGCGACATTACGGTTATCCCAGGCCTTTGACATCTGCCAGTTTCAGCCTTTGCGAGACGTTTTCAGAGGAATTTTCACTGCGTTGCAACGCATACATTGGGCACGGAATCGTGTACGCAAAAATGCCCGGTAACCACATGCTTACCGGGCATCAGAAAGGAGTTTAAGCCAGCGCCTGGGCCAGTAGCGTAATCGGATGTTCGCAGCGAAGACTTGTGGACATCTCAATCTGCCATTTACAGGTTTCGCAGTCGGTGACCACCAGATCTGCGCCGCTTTCTTCTATCTGGCGGAACAGTGGTGCGCCGATGGCTTGTGAGGTGGGGTAGTTCTCTTTTTTGAAACCGTAAGTACCCGCAATACCGCAGCACTGGGAATCCAGCACCGTTAACTCAAGCCCCGGGATTTTACGCAACAGCTCCAGGGTGTAGAGCGTCCAGCCCATTTTTTCCATATGGCACGGAGTGTGATAAACCACTTTCAGCGGCAGCGGTTTCAGCGGTAACGTTTTGCCTTCGTCCAGCTTGCGCCACAGCCAGCGGGTTGCCAGTTCGATATGATCGCGCAAGCCTTTGTTGTCGACATTCAGCACTTCCGGGTATTCGTCGCGCAGGGCAAATGTACAGGTTGAGGAGGTGGCAATCACCGGAATGCCTTTTACTCCCACAGCTTCGCGGATCGACTCTACATTCGTAATTGCCTGTTTGCGTGCTTTATCGGTAAAGCCGTTGGCGATTAGCGGTACGCCGCAGCATTTTTCTTTGCTGAGCAGTTGTACACCGGTACCCATTGCGTTGAGCACTTTAATTAAATCTTTACCTAACTGCGGATGGTTGTAGTTAACGAAGCAGCCGTGAAAGAAAGCGACCTGGTCTTTATATTGTGCTTGCTGAGCCGCTATGCTGCGATACCAGCGACGGAACGTGCCGAAGGAGTATTTCGGTAGCGTGCGACGATGATCGATTTTTAACGCCGCATCAAGCAGCTGCCGCACCGGTTTCAGCGAGGTAGCGGTGTTGACGATTGGTGCGAACGGCGTGGAAACGCTACCCATCAGGTCGGTATGACTCAACACAAAATTACGCAGCGACGGGCGCGTGGTGTCATATTTTGCCCGCGCGCGCTGGATAATATCGCCAATCTTCACATCGGACGGGCAGGCGACTTCACAACGTTTGCAGTTGATGCAATATTTCAGCGCCTCGTCATACAGTGCGCCATCTTTCAAACGCAGACGCTCGCCATCCGGCCCGGCTTGTTTTGGCCCTGGATAACCGGGATTCACCCGGCTCACCGGGCAGGCGGTGGTGCAGACGGTGCACTTAATGCAGTTTTCGAAGCTGGTGTCGTTCATTGTTGGCCTCCTGCGCGTTGGGCAATCTGTTGAGCGGCATGTAAAGCACTGACGGCACAAACACCGCCGCCGCATCCCTGGGCGATGGGATCAAATCCGCCCAGCACCGAACCGATGGCAAACAGGTTCTCAATGGTTTGCCCTGCCTGCGACGGGCGTAGCGTCTCATCAGTGGTTACACCGAACTGCTGCCACGGTTGCGGCGCAAAAAAATCGCCCTTATACCATTCACCCCGCGTGGCGGTTTGTAGCACATCAAGGCCGAGAATCGGCTCGCGAATGCCGTTACGTTCCGCTACCAGTCCGCCACTAAAGAAACTGCCGCTGGCGAGAACCGCGAAATGTGGACGTAGCGGAATATCGGCGTGATTGCGGGTCCAGATTTCATTCACTACGCCATTTTTACAGGTCACTTTTTTCACTTCATCGCCCGGCATCCACACGCCACCCTGGCGCACAAACTGGCGCTGTAACTGGTTTTGCAGACGAATGCCCAGCACGGAAGGCGGCAGCGTTGGCAAAAGCATCAGTGAACAAGGTAGTTTTTCATTCAACCAACGCCACAGTTTGTCATCGGCCAGGCCGAAGCAGGCAGGCATCAGGATCATTTCGCAGGTATTGGCGACAGGAATAAGCGCATCAAGTAACAGCGGCCAGTTTTCTTCATTATCAAGGAAACGGGCGATATTCACAGCGCGAAATTCGGTGGCGTTATTGCGCAGGACATCCAGTTCCGGCAGCTCTATTTCTGCGGTTTCAACCGAAAGATCCAGTTCGCGCAACGAAGCCGCCGCAAGATGCGCCTGAAAATCCATCAGGCCGCTTATCCCGACCACACATATTTTCTTCGCGGGCAACGGCCAGACGGGGACTTCTGGTGAACTTAGCCAGGTAGAGCGCAGAGTGCCGAGCGGCGTAATCCGCTGGTGAGCCAGTTCTACGCTGCCCTGCAATTGCGCACCGCTTTCAGCGATTAATGCCTGCGCCTGGCAAGCGAGATCGAGCACGCGTTGTGGCCCGAGAAGAGAGTAAGGATGTGCAGGTGCCTGCTGACGCAAAGATTCCAGTCCACTGTGAATGTCTGCCACGGGTTGACCATCTGGCAGATGGCTCAGCAAATCCAGCGAACCGGATGAGAAATGCAACGCGCTTTGACCACGCGTGACAATGGCACAGCGCAGGCCGTGTTTTTGCAGTTGCAGGCCACAGAGTAATCCGGCGAGGCCGCCGCCCATAATGACAGTATCAAAGCGCATCTTTCTGCTCCTTCTCCAGACCACACAGTCCCTGATAAACCCAGCGGGTAAATTCGCTTTCGCGCAGTGCGTCTCCCCAGGCGATGGGTTGCACGCCTTTCCAGCGTTCGTTAAGGAAGGTGGAAAGTTGCTCGATAGATTGCGCGGACGTCGTGACGTTAAACCGTTGCAGCAGTCCGGCAGCGCGGCAGGCGCAGAGTTCGCCCTGGCAGGTGCCCATCCCCACACGGGTACGACGGCGTAAATCCAGCAGGCTATTAACGTTTAAATTTTCTACCGCGTACTGCACTTCACCCGCAGTTACCGCTTCGCACTCACATACCAGGCTACGGTGCAGACGGCCTTCGCTCAGCCAGGCAGGCGTGCGATCGCCATGACGATAAACCGCAGAACCGCGCAGCGGGGCAGGCAGGGAGATGACTTTACGCAAGGTAACTTCAGCGGGTTCTTGTGAACCAGGCAGTGCCAGATCGGCAGTCGTACAGGGGCGCGTGTTGCCCAGTTTGCGGCATACCGCGTCGGTAGCCCATTCAGCCATCAGCCGATAGGTCATCAGTTTGCCACCGGTGATGGTGATAAATCCGTCCAGACCATCGCGTTCAGCATGGTCGAGCAGCACGATGCCACGGCTGACGTTACGTCCGCTCGGATCGTCATCGCTGGCAACCAGCGGGCGCACGCCAGAATAGGCCCGCAAAATGCGCGTTTTCGCCATCACGGGGGCCAGTTTTTCCCCTTCACGCAGCAGAATATCAACCTCTTCTGCCGTCACTCGATTATCGTCAATCTCGTTGTAATCAATACGTAAAGAGGTGGTACCAATCAGCGAAATGGTATCGCCAGGCACCAGAATATCGGCGTCGGAAGGTTTACGGCAGCGGTTGATCACATGCTGGTTAATGCGGTGATCCATGATCAGCAGCGATCCTTTCGCCGGGAACATGCGAATGCGCAGATCGGCATATTCGGCAATGTGTTGCCCCCAGATCCCAGCGGCATTAACCACGACAGGTGCATGAAGGGCCTGAGTTTCGCCGGTGAGATGGTTACGTACACGAACACCGCACACCGTCGCGCCTTCACGAATCAGCCCCGTGACTTCATGAGCGGTAAGGATAACGGCACCGTGTTCTTTGGCATCCAGCATGTTTGCTGCGGTCAGACGAAATGGATCAACGGTGCCATCCGGAACTTTCACCGCGCCAATCAGTGCCGGGTTAACGGCAGGTTCGATAATGCGCGCTTGCTGCGGGTCTATAGCTTCTGCGCTGATCCCTGCTTCTTCGCAGGCGCGAATAAAAGTGGCCTGGAATGAGAGGTCATCTTCCGGCAGGGTGATAAACAGGCCGTTGGTTGGTTCAACGCAGTGACGTGCAATGCGTTTCAGGATCTGGTTTTCACTAATGCATTCGCGGGCCGATTCCGCATCGGTTACCGCATAGCGCGCACCGCTGTGCAGCAGGCCGTGGTTACGCCCGGTGGCACCGGTTGCGATGTCGTGGCGCTCAACCAAAATCACGCGCAGCCCGCGCAGGGCACAGTCGCGGGCAATCCCGGCTCCCGTTGCGCCGCCGCCAATGATAATCACGTCACTTGATTGCGAGTCGCGAGTTTTCATTGTTATCCCTCTGAAGTTCGTTTTTTACCATTTAGCCATAGTAAAAACATGAATTGTTTGATTTCGCGCATGTTCGCTCATAATTCGAAAGTGAAACGTGATTTCATGCGTCATTTTGAACATTTTGTAAATCTTATTTAATAATGTGTGCGGCAATTCACATTTAATTTATGAATGTTTTCTTAACATCGCGGCAACTCAAGAAACGGCAGGTTCTCTCACTGAATCAGGCTGTTAATCATAAATAAGACCACGGGCCACGGAGGCTATCAATGTTGAGTATTTTTAAACCAGCGCCACACAAAGCGCGCTTACCTGCTGCGGAGATCGATCCGACTTATCGTCGATTGCGCTGGCAAATTTTCTTGGGGATATTCTTTGGCTATGCGGCTTACTATTTGGTTCGTAAGAACTTTGCGCTTGCTATGCCTTATCTGGTCGAGCAGGGATTCTCTCGCGGTGATTTAGGTTTCGCGCTTTCGGGGATCTCGATCGCTTATGGATTTTCGAAATTCATAATGGGTTCGGTATCAGATCGCTCGAATCCGCGCGTTTTCCTCCCCGCAGGTTTGATTCTGGCGGCGGCAGTGATGTTGTTTATGGGCTTTGTGCCATGGGCGACGTCGAGCATTGCGGTGATGTTTGTACTTTTGTTCCTCTGCGGTTGGTTCCAGGGGATGGGGTGGCCGCCGTGTGGTCGTACTATGGTGCACTGGTGGTCGCAGAAAGAACGTGGCGGCATTGTGTCAGTGTGGAACTGTGCGCACAACGTTGGTGGTGGTATTCCGCCGCTGCTGTTCCTGCTGGGGATGGCCTGGTTCAATGACTGGCATGCGGCGCTCTATATGCCTGCTTTCTGCGCCATTCTGGTGGCATTATTCGCCTTTGCGATGATGCGCGATACCCCGCAATCCTGTGGCTTGCCGCCGATCGAAGAGTACAAAAATGATTATCCGGACGACTATAACGAAAAAGCGGAACAGGAGCTGACGGCGAAGCAAATCTTCATGCAGTACGTACTGCCGAACAAACTGCTGTGGTATATCGCCATCGCCAACGTGTTCGTTTATCTGCTGCGTTACGGCATCCTCGACTGGTCACCGACTTATCTGAAAGAGGTTAAGCATTTCGCGCTGGATAAATCCTCCTGGGCCTACTTCCTTTATGAATATGCAGGTATTCCGGGCACTCTGCTGTGCGGCTGGATGTCGGATAAAGTCTTCCGTGGCAACCGTGGGGCAACCGGCGTTTTCTTTATGACACTGGTGACCATCGCGACTATCGTTTACTGGATGAATCCGGCAGGTAACCCAACCGTCGATATGATTTGTATGATTGTTATCGGCTTCCTGATCTACGGTCCTGTGATGCTGATCGGTCTGCATGCGCTGGAACTGGCACCGAAAAAAGCGGCAGGTACGGCAGCGGGCTTTACCGGGCTGTTTGGTTACCTGGGCGGTTCGGTGGCGGCGAGCGCGATTGTTGGCTACACCGTGGACTTCTTCGGCTGGGATGGCGGCTTTATGGTAATGATTGGCGGCAGCATTCTGGCGGTTATCTTGTTGATTGTTGTGATGATTGGCGAAAAACGTCGCCATGAACAATTACTACAAAAACGCAACGGAGGCTAATGGCATGAAATTGACGCTGAAAAACCTTAGCATGGCGATCATGATGAGCACTATAGTCATGGGAAGCAGTGCAATGGCGGCGGACAGCAACGAAAAAATAGTCATCGCCCATCGCGGTGCCAGTGGATATTTGCCGGAGCATACGCTGCCAGCAAAAGCGATGGCGTATGCGCAGGGAGCGGATTATCTGGAACAGGATTTGGTGATGACCAAAGACGACCATCTGGTTGTTCTGCATGACCATTATCTCGATCGTGTTACTGATGTTGCCGATCGTTTCCCGGATCGGGCGCGCAAAGACGGTCGTTACTACGCGATAGATTTCACGCTGGATGAAATTAAGTCGTTGAAATTTACCGAAGGTTTCGATATTGAAAACGGTAAAAAAGTGCAGACTTATCCGGGGCGTTTCCCAATGGGTAAGTCCGACTTCCGGGTGCACACCTTTGAAGAAGAGATTGAATTTGTTCAGGGGTTAAATCACTCTACCGGGAAAAATATCGGTATTTATCCAGAAATCAAAGCGCCGTGGTTCCATCATCAGGAAGGGAAGGATATTGCGGCAAAAACGCTGGAAGTGCTGAAGAAATATGGTTACACCGGTAAAGACGATAAAGTTTATTTGCAATGTTTTGATGCTGATGAGCTGAAGCGTATTAAGAATGAGCTGGAACCCAAAATGGGCATGGAGCTCAATCTGGTACAGCTGATTGCCTATACCGACTGGAATGAAACGCAGCAGAAACAGCCGGATGGAAGCTGGGTTAATTACAACTACGACTGGATGTTTAAGCCGGGTGCCATGAAACAGGTGGCGGAATATGCAGATGGTATTGGTCCGGATTACCATATGTTGATTGAGGAGACATCGCAGCCGGGTAATATCAAACTCACTGGCATGGTGCAAGATGCTCAGCAGAATAAACTGGTAGTGCATCCTTATACCGTGCGGTCAGATAAACTGCCTGAATACACTCCTGATGTGAATCAGTTATATGATGCTCTGTATAACAAAGCGGGTGTAAATGGGCTGTTTACTGATTTCCCTGATAAGGCAGTAAAATTTCTTAATAAAGAGTAATGTTACTGCAGGATGGCGTTCATGCGCCATCCTGTCTCATATCAAATTTTTCCAATCGCCACTAATTGTTCCATGCACATTTGTAGTAAAAACAGTGGACTGCCTTCTACCGGCTTTTCTTTAGCCAGCAACGAAATCTGTCGATAGAAAGTTGGTTCGAGAGGAACGGAACACAATTCACCTGCAATGCTTTTCAGCGTTAACTCTGGTTGTAAGGCGATGCCTAATCCCTGTCGAATAAAATTCATCGCTGTATCCGCCTGATTAAATTCACATTTTATCTGCTGGGCGCACTATTAGTGGTAGTGGCTGGTGGAATCTATGCGCTGCAAATGAAGGGTAAAAGCGGTGTCAAGCTAGTAGTGGCAAAAGAAATTCATTAATACGACACGTTTCATTAAGATTTTCGTAAGCGTACAGCCTGAACCGTCTGGTCAGAATCTGACGAATTAGACAAAGTGGTGTCCACCAAATAAGTAGTGGGAACCAAAGTGTCAGATATGCAGAAAAATGTGAATCCCGGCAGGCGAAAAGGCTGCCCTAATTATCCTCCCGAATTTAAACAGCAGCTCGTTGCTGCCTCCTGTGAACCCGGGATATCCATCTCAAAACTTGCTCTTGAAA
>NZ_MDGW01000061.1:0-9599 GCF_001712525.1 Shigella sp. FC1661 | reverse complement strand
TTTACGCGTATGACAGGCTCCGGAAGACGGTTGTTGCGCACGTATTCGGTGAACGCACTATGGCGACGCTGGGGCGTCTTATGAGCTTGCTGTCACCCTTTGACGTGGTGATATGGATGACGGATGGCTGGCCACTGTATGAATCCCGCCTGAAGGGAAAGCTGCACGTAATCAGCAAGCGATATACGCAGCGAATTGAGCGGCATAACCTGAATCTGAGGCAGCACCTGGCACGGCTGGGACGGAAGTCGCTGTCGTTCTCAAAATCGGTGGAGCTGCATGACAAAGTCATCGGGCATTATCTGAACATAAAACACTATCAATAAGTTGGAGTCATTACCAGTATCATGTTTTGATTATTACAACCATCCCTATTTAGCCATTGCGGCTTGCCTTCCACAAAAAAATAACAACACACAATATTAGCAAAGAATTAATTAAGATTAACCTTACATTTATAATATTATCCCTAAAGAATAAATCAGAGGAATATATTCGGTGTTAAACAGTCAGTCAAAGTATAGCCCATTGTTGATTAAACCTCATAAGCAAAATTGGCACCAGATCTCCTGTACAGGTTGAATGGCCGAAAAAAGATAGGCAGATGCTCATTTTTTTGGCTTCTGGAAGAAAAACTCTCCGCGCTGGCAGTATTACACTGGTCTGATGCTATGACGAAAAATGCCTGGTAAGAGTATCTAAACCAGACTCCAGTTCAGCTTATCAACACGCTCAAAGTCGCCCCCCTGAACGCTAACCTGAAGTGAAAATCTGTTGAAATAAAACAAAGCCCGGTTCGCCCGGGCTCTGCACCGATAACACACTTAACTGTATGCATGCAGCGTACGTTGGCAAAGTGCCGAACGTACGCAATCCTCTTTTCCGAACCGGACGATCCCAACCATTTCATCTTCTTCGAAACGTTCCAGCGCGTCACTTAATCCGGAGCACACGCCGCGAGGCAAATCGCATTGCGTGATATCACCGTTGACGATAACCGTCACGTTCTCCCCGAGGCGGGTTAAAAACATTTTCATTTGCGCGGCAGTCACATTCTGCGCCTCGTCAAGAATGACGACTGCATTTTCAAAGGTACGTCCACGCATATAGGCGAACGGCGCGATTTCCACCTTCCCTATTTCCGGTCGCAGGCAGTACTGCATAAAGGAAGCCCCTAAGCGCCGGACCAGCACGTCGTAGACCGGGCGAAAATAGGGAGCAAACTTTTCTGCGATATCACCAGGTAAGAAGCCAAGATCTTCATCGGCTTGCAGAACTGGACGGGTGACGATAATCCTGTCGACATCCTTATGTATCAGGGCCTCTGCCGCTTTTGCTGCGCTGATCCAGGTTTTTCCGCACCCGGCTTCGCCCGTGGCGAATATCAGCTGCTTACTCTCAATAGCCTTCAGATAGTGCAATTGCGCTTCATTTCGCGCGAGGATGGGCGAGGTATCGCGACTGTCGCGGGCCATACCAATGGCTTCTACGCCGCTCATCTGCACAAGCGAGGTGACCGATTCTTCTTCACGCTGCTTATGGCTGCGCGAATCCCGTCTCAGCACACGTTTTGCCTCGCGACGAGCTTTGATCACTGCTTTTTGTCTTCCCATGGAGAGCACCTTGAGTTGTTTGTATTCATCACACGCGCCGTTGGCAGCGCGATTATGCGCACGAACATCAGAGGGTTGGCTTCCTTGTAAGCCATAGTTTGCTTTTGGATAAAATGCCGAAAAACGGCTACGCGCACCGTTTACGGCGTCGGTAACACATGAAAAGAAAGGATGAGGTTGAAAATGCAAAGTGACGAGATGACTACCGGAGGAGAAAACTCCGCGAGTGGTGGCGCGTTGATTATCTAAAACATGTCCAGTACAGGACGTTACCATCCGCGATTATCAAATCTAACTTTTTGCCCGGAACATAATAACAGCTCGGGTGTTGGTGGCGTCAAAATCGCTGAAGCGTTCCCCGAAGGCCGGGACAGCCCACATGGATGTGGGCTGAGGGCGCGTCTTACAGGACGTTACCTCGCGCCCGACCCGGTAGCCGAAGGGGATAAGCTGAAGGTACCGCGCAGCGGCGATTTTGTTCGCCAGAGCCCGGGGGTGCACAGGGGGCGGCGGCGATTGGCCGCCCCCTGCGCGCTCCCTGCACCATTCAATTTATATGGCGAGGCACATTAAGGGAGCGCAACCCGCTGCTGAAGCCAAACAAAACCGCCGCAGGCTAAGTCCCTTAGCTTTCCTGCAACCGTGACGGCGGAGCCGAATGATAGTGCGCATCGGCCTCGGCAAAGCGTTTTTGCATCGCCGCTGACGGCGCTTTACCCAGCAAACTAAACACTACAATCCCGATACTGCCGAAGATGAAGCCCGGAATAATTTCGTACAGTCCCAGCCAGCCGAACTGCTTCCAGACGATAACCGCCAGCGCACCGATGATCATCCCCGCCAGTGCACCGTTACGCGTCATGCGTGACCACATCACCGAGAACAGCACCACCGGACCAAACGCCGCGCCAAAGCCTGCCCACGCGTAGCTCACTAAGCCCAGCACGCGGTTTTCCGGGTTTGCCGCCAGCGCAATCGCCACCAGCGCCACCACCAGCACCATCACACGCCCTACCCACACCAGCTCTTTCTGGCTGGCATGTTTACGCAGAAACACTTTGTATAAATCTTCGGTAATCGCACTGGAGCACACCAGCAGTTGGCAACTTAAGGTTGACATTACCGCCGCCAGAATTGCCGACAGCAGAATCCCGGCAATCCACGGGTTAAACAGAATTTGCGCCAGTTCGATAAACACGCGCTCGGCGTTCTGGTTTACCGCGCCTGCTACCGCCGGGTGCTCATTAAAGTAAGCAATCCCAAAGAAGCCGACAGCCACCGCCCCTGCCAGGCAGAGGATCATCCAGGTCATACTGATACGACGCGCATGGACAATGCTGTGGTGAGAATCCGCCGCCATAAAACGCGCCAGAATGTGCGGCTGCCCGAAGTAACCCAGCCCCCAACCCATCAGTGAGATAATGGCAACAAAGTTCAGACCTTTGAGCATATCAACGTTTTCGATGCTCTTTTGTTTGATCACTTCCAGCGAGTCACCAAAGCCACCGACACAGATAATGACGATAACCGGTGTCAGGATCAGGGCAAAAATCATCAGGCTGGCCTGTACAGTGTCAGTCCAGCTCACCGCGAGGAAACCGCCAATAAAGGTGTAAAGGATCGTCGCCGCAGCTCCCGCCCACAGAGCCGTTTCGTAGCTCATGCCAAAGGTACTTTCAAACAGACGCGCGCCTGCCACAATGCCCGAAGCGCAATAAATGGTGAAGAACAGCAAAATAACCAGCGCGGAGATAATGCGCAAAATGCGGCTTTTATCTTCAAAACGCCCGGTGAAATAATCCGGCAATGTTAAGGCGTTATTATTGTATTCGGTATGCACACGCAACCGCCCGGCCACCAGCTTCCAGTTGATCCACGCGCCTAATGTCAGGCCAATGGCGATCCAGCTTTCGGAAATCCCGGAAAGAAAAACCGCGCCAGGCAACCCCATTAACAGCCAGCCGCTCATATCCGACGCACCCGCCGATAATGCCGTCACAAATGGCCCAAGACTACGACCGCCCAGAATATAGTCGTCAAAGTTTTTCGTTGATCGCCAGGCGATAAACCCAATCAATATCATGCCAAAGATATAGACACAAAATGTCACCAACATCGGTGTGCTAATAGCCATCTAAAGTCTCCAAAAAATTATTATCGGCAATGTCGAAACTTGCCGTTATATCTGCAACCGGAACGGGGTAACAGAGTTTATTTTTTACCAGGGCGACCGTATCCTGCCGGAAGCGCTGGTTATTCACAATCGATTTAACACACCATTTACATTAAATTTTAGTGCTCAGCGACACTATTTTTCATCAGGTTGCACTCTCTCACATTTTTTGCGGTTGCACCTTTCAAAAATGTTAACTGCCGCAGAGAAAAAGTCTGAGTTATTTTTTTAATCCCTGTCATATCAATTTCTTTTATTAACATTTCATTCATTTTTAAGCTTGCTACGCAGGTCACATTTAACATGGTTGCACAAAGTTGCAACATCATGGATATTTCACGATAACGTTAAGTTGCACCTTTCAGAACAACAGGAGTAATGGCATGGGAACCACCACCATGGGGGTTAAGCTGGACGACGCGACGCGTGAGCGTATTAAGTCTGCCGCGACACGTATCGATCGCACGCCACACTGGTTAATTAAGCAGGCGATTTTTTCTTATCTCGAACAACTGGAAAACAGCGATACTCTGCCAGAGCTACCTGCGCTGCTTTCTGGTGCTGCCAATGAGAGCGATGAAGCACCGACTCCGGCAGAGGAACCACACCAGCCATTCCTCGACTTTGCCGAGCAAATTTTGCCCCAGTCGGTTTCCCGCGCCGCGATCACCGCGGCCTATCGTCGCCCGGAAACCGAAGCGGTTTCTATGCTGCTGGAACAAGCCCGCCTGCCGCAGCCAGTTGCTGAACAGGCGCATAAACTGGCATATCAACTGGCCGATAAACTGCGTAATCAAAAAAATGCCAGTGGTCGCGCAGGTATGGTCCAGGGGTTATTGCAGGAGTTTTCGCTGTCATCGCAGGAAGGCGTGGCGCTGATGTGTCTGGCGGAAGCGTTGTTGCGTATTCCCGACAAAGCCACCCGCGACGCGTTAATTCGCGACAAAATCAGCAACGGTAACTGGCAGTCACACATTGGTCGTAGCCCGTCACTGTTTGTTAATGCCGCTACCTGGGGGCTGTTGTTTACTGGCAAACTGGTTTCCACCCATAACGAAGCCAGCCTCTCCCGCTCGCTGAACCGCATTATCGGTAAAAGCGGTGAACCGCTGATCCGCAAAGGTGTGGATATGGCGATGCGCCTGATGGGCGAGCAGTTCGTCACGGGTGAAACCATCGCGGAAGCGTTAGTCAATGCCCGCAAGCTGGAAGAGAAAGGTTTCCGTTACTCTTACGATATGCTGGGCGAAGCTGCACTGACTGCCGCAGACGCACAGGCGTATATGGTTTCCTATCAGCAGGCGATTCACGCCATTGGTAAAGCGTCTAACGGTCGTGGCATCTATGAAGGTCCGGGCATTTCAATCAAGCTGTCGGCGCTGCATCCGCGCTACAGCCGCGCCCAGTATGACCGGGTAATGGAAGAGCTTTACCCGCGTCTGAAATCACTCACCCTGCTGGCGCGTCAGTATGATATTGGTATTAACATCGATGCCGAAGAGGCCGATCGTCTGGAGATCTCCCTCGATCTGCTGGAAAATCTCTGTTTCGAGCCGGAACTGGCAGGCTGGAACGGCATCGGTTTTGTTATTCAGGCTTATCAAAAACGCTGCCCGTTGGTGATCGATTACCTGGTTGATCTCGCCACCCGTAGCCGTCGCCGTCTGATGATTCGCCTGGTGAAAGGCGCGTACTGGGATAGTGAAATCAAGCGTGCGCAGATGGACGGCCTTGAAGGCTATCCGGTTTATACCCGCAAGGTGTATACCGACGTTTCTTATCTCGCCTGTGCGAAAAAGCTGCTGGCGGTGCCGAATCTAATCTACCCGCAGTTCGCGACGCACAACGCCCATACGCTGGCAGCGATTTATCAACTGGCAGGTCAGAACTACTATCCGGGTCAGTACGAGTTCCAGTGCCTGCATGGTATGGGCGAGCCACTGTACGAGCAGGTCACAGGGAAAGTTGCCGACGGTAAACTTAACCGACCGTGTCGTATTTATGCCCCGGTTGGCACACATGAAACGCTGCTGGCGTATCTGGTGCGTCGCCTGCTGGAAAACGGTGCTAACACCTCGTTTGTTAACCGTATTGCCGACACCTCTTTGCCACTGGATGAACTGGTCGCCGATCCGGTCACTGCTGTAGAAAAACTGGCGCAACAGGAAGGGCAAACTGGATTACCGCATCCGAAAATTCCCCTGCCGCGCGATCTTTACGGTCACGGGCGCGACAACTCGGCAGGGCTGGATCTCGCTAACGAACACCGTCTGGCCTCGCTCTCCTCTGCCCTGCTCAATAGTGCACTGCAAAAATGGCAGGCCTTGCCAATGCTGGAACAACCGGTAGCGGCAGGTGAGATGTCGCCCGTTATTAACCCTGCGGAACCGAAAGATATTGTGGGCTTTGTGCGTGAAGCCACGCCGCGTGAAGTAGAACAGGCGCTGGAAAGTGCGGTTAATAACGCGCCAATCTGGTTTGCCACGCCTCCGGCTGAACGCGCGGCGATTTTGCATCGCGCTGCCGTGCTAATGGAAAGCCAGATGCAGCAACTGATTGGTATTCTGGTGCGTGAAGCCGGAAAAACCTTCAGTAACGCTATTGCCGAAGTGCGCGAAGCGGTCGATTTTCTCCACTACTACGCCGGACAGGTGCGGGATGATTTCGCTAACGAAACCCACCGTCCATTAGGGCCTGTGGTGTGTATCAGTCCGTGGAACTTCCCGCTGGCTATTTTCACCGGGCAGATCGCTGCCGCACTGGCGGCAGGTAACAGCGTGCTGGCAAAACCGGCAGAACAAACGCCGCTGATTGCCGCGCAAGGGATCGCCATTTTGCTGGAAGCGGGTGTACCCCCTGGCGTGGTGCAATTGCTGCCAGGTCAGGGGGAAACCGTGGGCGCGCAACTGACGGGTGATGATCGCGTGCGCGGGGTGATGTTTACCGGTTCAACCGAAGTCGCTACGTTACTGCAGTGCAATATCGCCAGCCGCCTGGACGCTCAGGGTCGCCCTATTCCGCTCATCGCTGAAACCGGCGGCATGAACGCGATGATTGTCGATTCTTCAGCACTGACCGAACAAGTCGTCGTGGATGTGCTGGCCTCGGCGTTCGACAGTGCGGGTCAGCGTTGTTCGGCACTGCGCGTGCTGTGCCTGCAAGATGAGATTGCCGACCACACGTTGAAAATGCTGCGCGGTGCAATGGCCGAATGCCGGATGGGTAATCCGGGTCGCCTGACCACCGATATCGGTCCGGTGATTGATAGCAAAGCGAAAGCCAATATTGAGCGCCATATTCAGACCATGCGTAGCAAAGGCCGTCCGGTGTTCCAGGCGGTGCGGGAAAACAGCGAAGATGCCCGTGAATGGCAAAGCGGCACCTTTGTCGCCCCGACGCTGATCGAACTGGATGACTTTGCCGAATTGCACAAAGAGGTCTTTGGTCCGGTGCTGCATGTGGTGCGTTACAACCGTAACCAGCTACCAGAGCTGATCGAGCAGATTAACGCTTCCGGCTATGGTCTGACGCTTGGTGTCCATACGCGTATTGATGAAACCATCGCCCAGGTCACTGGCTCGGCCCATGTTGGTAACCTGTATGTTAACCGTAATATGGTGGGCGCAGTGGTTGGTGTGCAGCCGTTCGGCGGCGAAGGGTTGTCCGGTACCGGGCCGAAAGCAGGCGGTCCGCTCTATCTCTACCGTCTGCTGGCGAATCGCCCGGAAAGTGCGCTGGCAGTGACGCTCGCGCGTCAGGATGCAGAGTATCCGGTCGATGCACAGTTGAAAGCCGCATTGACTCAGCCGCTAAATGCACTGCGGGAATGGGCAGCAAATCGTCCAGAATTGCAGGCGTTATGTACGCAATATGGCGAGCTGGCGCAGGCAGGAATACAACGATTGCTGCCGGGGCCGACGGGTGAACGCAACACCTGGACGCTGCTGCCGCGTGAGCGCGTGTTGTGTATTGCCGATGATGAGCAGGATGCGCTGACTCAGCTCGCCGCCGTGCTGGCGGTGGGCAGCCAGGTACTGTGGCCGGATGACGCGCTGCATCGTCAGCTAGTAAAGGCATTGCCATCGGCAGTCAGCGAACGTATTCAACTGGCGAAAGCGGAAAATATAACCGCTCAACCCTTTGATGCGGTGATCTTCCACGGTGATTCGGATCAGCTTCGCGCATTGTGTGAAGCCGTTGCTGCGCGGGATGGCGCAATTGTTTCGGTGCAGGGTTTTGCCCGTGGCGAAAGCAATATCCTTCTGGAACGGCTGTATATCGAACGTTCGCTGAGTGTGAATACCGCTGCCGCTGGCGGTAACGCCAGTTTAATGACGATCGGTTAAACAGGTAGCCGGAGGATGTTACACCCTCCTCCGGCATCTTTAACGTGGTCGAATCCCCTCAATAATAATCCGCTGCACGTTTTCAACCGTTTGATTGAAAAATACCTCATCGCGCAACGTTGCGCCTGTCACCGCCTCCACCTGAGGGGCGAAATCGGCGTAATGTTGAGTGGAAGCCCAAATCATAAAAATCAAATGCTGCGGATCAATCGGCGCGAGTTTGCCGCTTTTGACCCAACCGGCAATCAGCGCCGATTTCTCATCAATTAATGCCTTCAAATCGCCCGTCAGTTCATCCATTAACAGCGGCGCGCCTGCCAGCATCTCCATACAGAACAGGCGCGAAGCCTGCGGATAATCGCGTGAGACTTCCAGCTTCAGACGGATGTACTCTTTGATCGCCGCCAGCGGGGCGAAATCTTCACGAAACGCTTTTAACGGTGCCAGCCAGATATCGAGAATCTGCCGCAGCACGGCAATATACAGCGCCTCTTTTGACGGAAAGTAATACAGCAGATTGGTTTTTGAAACACCCGCCAACTCTGCGATCTGCTCCAGCCTTGTGCCGTGAAAACCGAATTGTGAAAAAGTGTCCAGTGCTGCGCTAAGAATCGCTTTTTTCTTCGCGCTTACTGCGCGCGAACGTTTACCCGTTGTTTTCACTGCGCCTTGCGTCATGCGCTCTCCCCTCTTGTAGATTGGCAACAGGATAGCAAAACCCCCGCCCGGCCTCGACCTTCTGCACTCTCATCGCGCACGGATGCATGTTTTATGTGCAACTGTTTTGACCGTTTAGTCCACTTTTTACCAGATATTTTAGATAACACAATGCTAACACATTAATAATATTCACTTTTTAAAAACTGGCATCCGCTTTGCAAACAATCCAATACGCGGCTGAAAAGGATATGCAGGATGCAGCGCCCCGTCTGACTTTCACTTTACGAGACGAAGAGAGGTTGATGATGAAAATTGGCGTATTCGTACCTATTGGCAACAACGGCTGGCTCATTTCGACCCACGCGCCGCAGTACATGCCGACCTTTGAACTGAATAAAGCCATTGTGCAAAAAGCGGAGCATTACCATTTCGATTTCGCCCTGTTGAAGTGGCACACTGAATTTGGCCACCTGAACAGAGGTGATATGCTCACCTCAGAACAACACTGGTGCTCCAATGAAAAAAAGAAATTTTAGCGCAGAGTTTAAACGCGAATCCGCTCAACTGGTTGTTGACCAGAAATACACGGTGGCAGATGCCGCCAAAGCTATGGATGTTGGCCTTTCCACAATGACAAGATGGGTCAAACAACTGCGTGATGAGCGTCAGGGCAAAACACCAAAAGCCTCTCCGATAACACCAGAACAAATCGAAATACGTAAGCTGAGGAAAAAGCTACAACGCATTGAAATGGAGAATGAAATATTAAAAAAGGCTACCGCGCTCTTGATGTCAGACTCCCTGAAC
>NZ_MDGW01000060.1:0-9622 GCF_001712525.1 Shigella sp. FC1661 | reverse complement strand
GTGCGTACCGGGCTGAGAGGCGGTGTAAGTGAACTGTAGTTGCCATGTTTTACGGCAATGAGAGCAGAGATAGCGCTGATGTCCGGCAGTGCTTTTGCCGTTACGCACCACGCCTTCAGTAGCGGAGCAGGAAGGACATCTGATGGAAATGGAAGCCACGCAAGCACCTTAAAATCACCATCATACACTAAATCAGTAAGTTGGCAGCATTACCAATAATACACACAGTAAAATATTCGAAAGCCACGGATATATCCGTGGCTTTTTATGTTAACCGCCTGCGAGTTTTACCTTCATCCCTTTCGCTTCAAGTAGTGATTTTAATAAATCACGCTTATCGCCCTGGATTTCAATAACTCCATCTTTAACTGCTCCGCCGCAGCCGCATTTTTTCTTCAGTTCCGCTGCAAGTTTTGTCAGTTCGGCATCATCGAGATCGATACCGGTAATCAGGCAAACGCCCTTACCTTTACGTCCACTGGTCTGACGCTGAATACGCACCACACCATCGCCTTTAGGGCGTACTGGGGCCGCTTTTGGCTCATCAATACGTCCGGTTTCCGTTGAGTAGACCAGACGGCTGTTGGAATCACTCATCATGCACTCCGCTGTAAAGAGGCGTTGATCGCTTTCAGTGTTTGCGCTGGATCTACCGATTGCGTTACCGGGCGACCAATCGCCATATAATCAACACCAGCCGCCAACGCCTGTTCTGGCGTCATAATGCGGCGCTGGTCACCAGCATCACTCCCCTGCGGACGAATGCCCGGTGTAACCAGTTTGAACTCCTGACCGAATACCTGTTTAAAGCGCACAGCTTCCTGAGCAGAACACACCACACCATCAAGGCCACATTTTTGCGTCAGTGCCGCCAGACGTTCTGCATAATCTGCAGGTGACAGTGTCACGCCAAGATCGGCCAGGTCGCTAGCTTCCATGCTGGTCAACACTGTTACAGCAATCAAAAGCGGTGCATCTTTGCCAAACGGAACCAGTGCCTCACGCGCTGCGGTCATCATACGCGCCCCACCAGAGGCATGAACATTCACCATCCACACGCCTAAGTCAGCTGCAGCAGCGACAGCGTGCGCTGCAGTGTTAGGAATATCGTGGAATTTCAGGTCAAGAAAGATATCAAAACCACGCTGTTGAAGTTCGCGCACAAACTGTGGCCCAAACAATGTAAACATCTCTTTGCCGACCTTCAGACGACAATCGCGTGGGTCGATCTTGTCGACAAAGGACAGCGCGTCATCACGATTATGATAATCAAGGGCAACAACCACAGGAGAATTCGTAACAGCGCGGGAAGAAGATGAAGCAGTTAACGTCATGACCAGACCTTCTTGATGATGGGCACCGGAAGTGGCGCGAAACAGGTAAACGGCGAGCATTCTACCCGTGGAAATAAAAAATTAACAGTTGCGATTTTTCCCCTGGCAGGCTTTTTCTGCTCCGTCGTTGCCGGAGCACAATGGAACATCAATAACTAGTATGTTGTAACTAAAGTCGGATTTTTTTAAAAATTACAGGCCATCAAGACCGCGAATCGGTTTAATGGTTGACCAGGCCCGACAAGACGGACAATGCCAGTAGAGGGTGTATGCGGTAAAACCACATTTCTGGCAGCGATAACGAGGCTTACTACGTACCTTTTCGCCAACCATGTCACGCAGCACCATCAGGCTCTCTTTGGCACGCCCTTCTTCCGCTTCATTTAAGTGGTAATCCATTAACTTATGGAACACACGCATGGTCGGATGACGCTGAAGCTGGCGCGTAATATAGACCTGTGCGGCCTCACTACCGTCGCGCGCTTCGATGATATCAGCAAGCATCAATTCAGCATCGGCACCGGTGTTCTCTTCCACCGCGCGTTGCAGGAATTCTGCCCATTCGGCAGTTTTACCCAACTGCTGATAGCAGGTTTGCAACATTTCCAGCGTTTCGCTGACCAGTTCTCTGTCCTGGGATATCACGCGTTGCAAACTTTCGACGGCTTTGGCGTATTCTCCTTTCGCCATAAACACGCGTCCCATCATGATGGATACGCGGGCGCTGTTTTTATCTGCCGCCGCCCCTTTTTTTAGCAAGGTCATGGCACGATCGAGATCGTCGCTGGCCATATGCTGCAGGGCTAACTCACAGTAGAAATGGGCAATTTCGACGCGCTGTTTATCTTTACCCAGCTTCACCAGGCGTTCGGCAACATCAATTGCTTTCTGCCACTCACTGGTAGCCTGGTAGATTTGTAGCAACTGTTGCAGAGCGCCAATGCGGAAGTCAGTTTCATCGGTCAGCTGATTGAACATGTCTTCCGCGCGGTCGTATAACCCGGCGGCCATGTAATCACGCCCTAGTTGTTGAATCGCCAACAGACGCTGTTCATAGGTCAGCGAGGCGCTTTCCATTAGGGTCTGATGGATGCGAATAGCGCGATCAACTTCGCCACGCGAACGGAACAGGTTTCCGAGCGTAAGGTGGGCTTCAACGGTGCCTGTATCCTCTTTAAGCATATCGAGAAACAGGTCTACCGCTTTATCCTGTTGATTACTAAGCAGGAAGTTAACCCCCGCTACGTAATCACGCGACAAGCGGTTGGCTTCATCTTGCTTGTTTTGTTGCGCACTTCTGCGGCCCATATACCAGCCATAGGCAGCGGCTACAGGCAAAAGCAGAAACAACAACTCCAGCATAGAAAGTTATTCCTTCGCCGCTGACGAGTGCGGCACTACAGCCACGTCAGTCGCGGGTGAAAGCTGGTTTTCCAGTCGCTTTATTTTACGTTCAGCGCGCGCCAGGGAAACACGAACTCGCAGCCAGAACAGGCCACAAATCAACCAACCGATAGCAAACCCCGCAGCAAACAATACCGCCAGCAATGTGGAAATACGGTACTCCCCTTGCGCTAACAGATAATTAAACGTCACCTGTTGATCGTTCTGCGCACCCAACGTGACCGAAATCACGAAGATCGCTAACACCAGTAAGAAAATGAGTAAATATTTCACATTACTTCCCGTTATGTGGTTAGAGCGAATAAATTATGGTCAACTTACCGCAATAGCCCTTTAAAGTACCATTTTCGCGCCGTCTGCGAAATGGCATCCACGCGCATTGTTGATGATTTAAGGGCTAAATTCGGAAAATCAACCAGCGTTAACTTTCTTGTTCTCGTTGCGCTATTTCGCGATTTTCTTCCGCAGGTGGTGTTAATGGCCCACAAATTCGTTGCGCAAGCCACGTTGCCACCGCCACCAGCGCCCACGAAATCAACGTAGCTACTACCAGATCGCGTGGCCAATGCATCCCGAGCAGCAGGCGGCTTCCCATGACTCCCGTTGCCCAGACCAGCAAGATAGCAATGGTTAACGTTCGCCGACGCGGCCACAGCAAACCAACGGCCAGCAGTGCCCAACTGGCAGCAAACATCGTGTGACCGGAAGGAAAGGCAAACCCCGTCTCTTTCTGCCAGTGTGAACGCAAATATTGTGGGATATTTTTCTCTTCAGCCAACTGTTCTTTCACTAGATTTCCGCGTTCTGCTCGCTTTAAAGTGTAGAACTCATCAACCGGAATATGATGTGTTTTTTCCAGCCAGATAACAAAAGGTCGTGGTTCCTGGACTTTGTCTTTGATCCAGGATTTAACGCCTTGTCCCACAAGGATTGCGGCCGCCAGAATGGCAAATAATACAAAGGCAGCCTTAATGCGAAAACGCAGACACCAGAGAAACCAGCCGAATAAAATCAAATGTGTAATGACGCCCCAGGGCTGGGTGACAGTTTCAGTAACCCAAAAAGCCGCTTTTAGTAGCCAACTTTGTTCTCCAGGTTGCCAACGCCAGCCAGAAATCCATACGGCTACTGGCATGACAAGCAATAGTGCAGCTCCCACTGCGGTACGTCTGGCAATCGAACGCATGGCCTCTCCTTTTTGATAAGTCCCACAATCATAACTGAAAACGCCAGTTCCAGGAAAAATTGACAGATTTGTGCCATTCCGTGAACGATCGACGCGTCGTGATTAGGTGAACCCCTTCTCGTTATGGCAAAATAAGCCAATACAGAACCAGCATTATCTGGAGAATTTCATGCAGCTTAAACGTGTGGCAGAAGCCAAACTGCCAACCCCATGGGGCGATTTCCTGATGGTGGGATTTGAAGAACTGGCAACCGGACACGATCATGTCGCGCTAGTCTATGGCGATATTTCCGGGCATACCCCGGTACTTGCGCGCGTCCATTCCGAATGTCTGACCGGTGACGCCCTGTTCAGCTTGCGCTGCGATTGTGGCTTCCAGCTCGAAGCGGCATTGACGCAAATTGCCGAGGAAGGCCGTGGTATTTTGCTGTATCACCGTCAGGAAGGTCGTAACATTGGTCTGCTGAATAAAATCCGCGCTTACGCACTGCAGGATCAAGGTTACGATACCGTAGAGGCTAACCACCAGTTAGGCTTCGCCGCTGATGAGCGCGACTTCACTCTTTGCGCTGATATGTTCAAACTCCTTGGCGTCAATGAAGTCCGCTTGTTAACCAATAACCCGAAAAAAGTCGAAATTCTGACCGAAGCAGGGATTAATATTGTTGAACGCGTACCATTGATTGTAGGTCGTAACCCCAATAACGAACATTATCTCGATACCAAAGCCGAGAAAATGGGTCATTTGCTGAACAAATAACCCTCTCGCATTGTGGAATTAATTTGCTTGCCGGAAGCAAAATAACCGGCAAGCAAATACTTGTTACTTCAGCATATTACGAATGACATAATGCAAAATGCCGTCGTTCTGGTAGTAGGTCAACTCCGTCGCGGTGTCGATACGACAACGGCAGGGTACGACTTCCTGGCTACCATCCGCGCGCGTAAGCGTCACCGGAACCGTCGCGCCGGGTTGTAGATTTTGCAGGTCGCCAATATCAATCTTCTCTTCCCCGGTTAGCCCTAACGTTTTACGCGTCACGCCTTGCGGAAATTCCAGCGGCAAGATGCCCATGCCAATTAAATTCGAACGGTGAATTCGTTCAAACGATTCGGCAATCACCACACGAATACCAAGCAGACGCGGACCTTTTGCCGTCCAGTCACGGCTGGAGCCTGATCCATACTCTTTCCCGGCAATCACCGCCAGCGGCGTTTGCTCCTGCTTATAGCGCATCGCGGCATCATAGATAGAGACAACATCGCTGTCAGGTAAATGCCGCGTCATCCCCCCTTCAACGCCAGGCACCATTTCATTACGGATGCGAATATTGGCGAAGGTGCCGCGCATCATCACTTCATGGTTACCACGCCGCGAACCGTAGGAGTTAAAGTCTTTTCGCTCAACACCCCGACCTTGTAGATATCGACCCGCCGGGCTGTCGGGCTTAATACTGCCCGCCGGAGAGATATGGTCAGTGGTGACTGAATCCCCCAGCATTGCGAGGATCCGCGCACCGTGAATATCTTCCACAGGTGCTGGTGTTGCCTGCATTTCATCAAAGAAAGGCGATAAGCGAATATAGGTTGAATCCTCCTGCCAACCGTAGGTATCGGATCGTGTGACGTTAATTTCCTTCCACTCTGCTGTGCCTTCAAAAACTTCTGCGTACTCTTTACGGAACATTTCTGTGGAGACTTGTTCTACCGCACGGGCAATTTCTTGTGCCGATGGCCAGATATCTTTCAGATAAACCGGGTCGCCTTTACGATCATGACCAATAGGCTCAGCAGCCAGGTTGATATTCATATTTCCCGCCAGCGCATAGGCAACCACCAGCGGCGGCGAGGCCAGCCAGTTAGTTTTAACCAGCGGATGGATACGGCCTTCAAAGTTACGGTTGCCGGACAGCACCGCACCGACGGTTAAATCGCCTTTTTTGATTGCCGTTTCGATAGGATCGGGCAGCGGCCCAGAGTTACGGCTTTTTTCGCCAGCAAGCCTGCGGCCATCAGCACACTTGGGTTAGAGGTGTTGGTGCACGAGGTTATCGCAGCAATGACCACAGCGCCATCAGGTAACTGATACTGATGTCCGTTCATAACATAATCGACCGGCTGGCGATCTTTATGCGTGGCATTCACTTCCAGTTCGTTACTGGCGGCAAATGCTTTTGGTACATCGGGCAGTGCAACGCGATCCTGTGGGCGTTTTGGCCCTGCCAGGCTCGCTTCAACGTCATTCATATCCAGTTCTAACGTACTGGTAAAAATCGGTTCATCGCCCGGGTTACGCCACATGCCCTGCGCTTTGGCATATTTTTCGACCAACTCAACCTGATCTTCGCTGCGCCCGCTTAAACGCATGTAATCGAGGGTTACAGCATCGATTGGGAAGAAGCCACAGGTGGCACCATATTCTGGCGACATATTGGCAATGGTGGCGCGATCCGCCAGCGGTAGTGAATCCAGACCATCACCATAAAATTCGACGAATTTCCCCACCACGCCATGTTTGCGCAGCATTTGGGTAACAGTGAGAACCAGGTCTGTGGCGGTAATACCTTCACGTAATTTACCGGTAAGTTTAAAGCCCACTACGTCCGGGATAAGCATGGAAACCGGCTGGCCTAACATTGCGGCTTCTGCTTCGATCCCACCCACGCCCCACCCCAGCACGCCAAGGCCGTTGATCATAGTGGTGTGCGAGTCAGTACCAACGAGTGTATCCGGATAAGCAATCCATTCACCGTCCTGCAATTCACTCCACACTGCTTTGCCGAGATATTCGAGGTTAACCTGATGGCAAATGCCTGTGCCTGGCGGCACGACGCTAAACCGACTGAACGCTTGCTTTCCCCATTTCAGGAACACATAACGTTCGTGGTTGCGCTCCATTTCCAGGCGTACGTTTTCTTCAAATGCCTCATCATCACCAAAACGATCGACGGTCACTGAGTGGTCAATGACCAGGTCGACCGGTGAGAGCGGGTTAACCTTTGCAGTATCGCCGCCGAGGCGTTTAACCGCTTCGCGCATTGCCGCCAGATCAACAACGGCAGGTACGCCGGTAAAGTCCTGCATCAGCACCCTTGCCGGGCGGTAGGCAATTTCACGGTCAGCATGGGCATTTTTCAGCCATCCTGCCAGCGCGTGGATATCCTCTTCGGTAACCGAGTTACCATCCTGCCAGCGCAGCAGGTTTTCGAGCAAAACTTTGAGTGACTTGGGTAGACGGGTGATATCGCCCAGTGATTTAGCAGCAAGCGGCAGGCTGTAGTAGTGGTAAGTTTTATCTTTGGCCTGCAACGTGTCCTTACTGGCTTCTCGTAGGGTTGACGACATAGCTCCTCCTTAATGATAGGGTTGCGAAGCCCTGATTCTCTTCAGAGTGAATATTAAAGATAACACAAACATCGCGTAACGATTTGATAACAACCCAAATTGATAAAAGAGGAGAAACCTTGTGGCAAAGCAAATGACAACCCCGCCGCAGCGGGGTCAAGGATCAGTGAGTAATGATCCAGAGGAGTTCGGCCCAGAAGAGCATCGACAGAGAAAACGCGCCCATCCAGGACCAATATTTCATATTTGTGTTGAGATAACTCAAGCTGTTATTGCTGCGGTGTATTAAAAGCCCTTTAATTCATTAAAAATGGGTAATAAGAATGATGATAATTATTGTTTCGGCTGATCATCTTCAGCAAACAGTTCTATAAAGGCTTGCTGCTGCGATGTTAGTTGCCAGTCGTCTGGAATAACGACGGAACATTCCCGTTTCGTTTCTGTTTCATTGTCACTATGCTGGCATAATGGTGACGACTCCAGTTGCTCCTGACCGACCATAGTTATCCCCACACTTTCCAAATCAGCAGTGCGACAACCACCCAGAAAAGTGCAGAACCAAGAAAAACCGCCAGCCAGGCTTTACGTTTTAATTCAGGATCGCGGCGGGGTTCCTGATTTCCAGAAGGCATTGCTAACCTCATATAATCGCCATCACTTATCAGCAAGACGTTGAACGATTGGTGTAATTAATCATACGATGAGACAAATCCTAAAGAAACTTTAGTCAAAAATCCAGCGAATTTACGAATCGTCTCCAGTGAATAATTCAATCTTTTGACCTGAAATAGATATTTGAAAACTGGAATTTGCGAGGCGGGTAATTAGACACTACTTTACAGGTAATTTACCCTATAAATATGAGGGATAAAAATATTGTGCACGGTATAGAAATAAGTAACAAAAGAGAATATATTCCGGCACCTTCGCTACATAAAAGGTGCCGAAAATAACGCAAGAAATTATTTTTCCGGCAGTTTTATATCTTTAAACATGACCTCAATTTCTTCATTAGAGCGCAATGCGACAGCCGCATCAACGACATCACGCGTTAAATGCGGTGCAAAACGCTGAATGAAATCATACATATAACTGCGCAAAAAAGTACTACGGCGAAAACCAATTTTGGTTGTACTGTGGCTGAAGATATCGTGAGCATCAACGCGCACAAGGTCCGGATCGGCGACCGGATCCACCGCCATGCTGGCAATGACCCCTACCCCCAGCCCTAACCGGACGTAAGTTTTAATGACGTCAGCATCCGTTGCCGTGAAAACGATACGCGGCGTTAACCCTGCGCGGTTAAAGGCAGTATCCAGTTCTGAACGTCCGGTAAAGCCGAAGGTATATGTCACCAACGGATATTGCGCCAGTTCTTCAATGGTAATGGCTTTTTTGCCTGCCAGCGGGTGATCCGGAGTGACTACAATAGCCCGATTCCAGTGGTAGCACGGTAACATCACTAAATCTTCATACAGATGCAGCGCTTCTGTGGCGATAGCGAAATCGGCATTGCCTTTAGAGACGGCATCAGCAATTTGTGTCGGCGAGCCCTGGTGCATATGCAAAGAAACGCGAGGATAACGCTCAATAAAGCCTTTGATGACGTTTGGTAATGCGTAGCGTGCCTGGGTATGCGTGGTGGCGATATACAGTGAGCCTTTATCCGGCCAGGTGTGCTCTCCGGCAACCGATTTTATGGCATCGACTTTCGACAGGACTTCGCGAGCGATACGAATTATTTCTTGCCCTGCTGGCGTTACCTGCGTCAGGTGCTTGCCGCTTCGGGAAAAAATTTGAATGCCTAGCTCGTCTTCCAGCATTCTGACTTGTTTACTGATCCCGGGTTGTGATGTGTAAAGTCCTTCCGCTGTTGATGAGACATTCAGGTTATGATTGACCACCTCAACAATATAGCGAAGTTGTTGTAATTTCATGTTAAACCATCCACTTAGACGCCATCAGAACATCGTTTTTTCGTCACACCTGGCGGGTGACTAATACGATTTAATAATAAAAAAGGTGCTAACTATAACCACTATATCATTTATAGCCTTAGTGTATAGGTGTGAAGAAAAAATAATATGCAATAAAAAAGGGCCGCTTTCGCGACCCTGGTAATGCTGCCAACTTACTGATTTAGTGTATGATGGTGATTTTAAGGTGCTTGCGTGGCTTCCATTTCCATCAGATGTCCTTCCTGCTCCGCTACTGAAGGCGTGGTGCGTAACGGCAAAAGCACTGCCGGACATCAGCGCTATCTCTGCTCTCATTGCCGTAAAACATGGCAACTACAGTTCACTTACACCGCCTCTCAGCCCGGTACGCACCAGAAATCATTGATATGGCCATG
>NZ_MDGW01000059.1:0-9645 GCF_001712525.1 Shigella sp. FC1661 | reverse complement strand
GATCGAGGTTCACAGTACTGCGCATACGATTACCGGGTCATACAGGAGCAGTCTGGTCTGAAAACATCAATGTCGCGTAAAGGTCACTGTTACGACAACGCTCCGATGGAAAGCTTCTGGGGAACGCTGAAAAATGAGAGCCTGAGCCACTATCGTTTTAATAACCGGGATGAAGCCATCTCAGTAATACGGGAATACATTGAGATTTTCTACAATCGTCAGCGTCGTCACTCTCGTCTGGGGAATATCTCCCCGGCAGCCTTCAGGGAAAAATATCATCAGATGGCTGCTTAAAAAAAGAACAAATGGTAGTGTCCGCTATTGCCAGTACACCTCATGCCGCCCGGTAAGTCATGGACGTAACTGACATACTGGAACAGATTATCTTCGCTCTGGTTGATGATAATGTCGCGCCCCGAATCGGTATCGGTTAGCGTGACATTGAGAAAACGCCAGAGGAGAGGGCGGTCATGAGTGTAAAAGATATTCCGCAAATTGTTTTTGTTAATATCCAGCAGCACAATCCCTTTTAGCTGCCCTGCAACATACACCGGCGTCAGCAAACTCATCACGTTCTGTTTAGTACGCTGATCCTGGTAAATGCTCGACAATACGGTACGCCCGGTAAATACCTTTTCAATATCTTTGCGATCGATACCAATACTTCCTGACTGCAGGAAGGACCAGTTATTCATCGCAAAGTATTCAACATTAACCGGCTCATAAAAATAGACATAGCGGTCATTGAGATCGAGATAATAGTGAAATTTCTCTTCGGCCATCCCAAGACCTGAACCGTAATCATCCTAGTGGCGGTTGCCTTCCACTGCCTGATCAAAAGCGGGTAATAGTGCTGCAGCTTCCACAATTGTGTCGCAGTCAGTGGATGCGGTTTGTAGTGTGCCGCGTAAGCCCGGGTATTTATGAGCAGTCAGGTTTAAGCCATGGGTATTATTGGCAGACTCAAAAGCCTCGCAGATGGCGCGCCGCTGTTCTGGCGACACTTCCGACAGCTCAGCAGCGAGAGCGCGCATCACATGCGCGGCAATACTCTGATTCTGATACTTATCATAAAGAAAGGAGGAGTCTGCTTTCTGCACGATATAGCGCAGATAGGCACTCATTGCTCTGTCGCTGGCGACAAGTTCAAAAATAAGGAAGGAAGATGTCAGCACAATGACACTTGCGGCGATAAAATGCCGGAGCATTCTATGGTGCAATTTCATGATAAATGGCACTCCTTCGGTTAGTGAAACGAGAAAACCAGATAAAGTTCGATTGCGGCCTGGCACAGGGGCGCTAATTATACTCATCTCTGCGCCGCTGGGGAGGGGAAATTTAGGGGTAATAGTAATAAATTGTATGCAAAAGCCACGCAAAAAGCATGGCTCTGAATATTTTTGCACTTAAATATGATGAATAATCACTTTGTTGCCCCCCTCGCTTTTCGCTTCGCGTAAGGCTTTATCTGCTTCCGTCATGACAAGCGAGATATTACGCGTGTCACCCGTTGAAAAAACCGTGCCAATACTGATGGTCATTTGTTCAGGAACATCATATCTGTTACTAAAGCCGGTCAGGAGTTCGACATTTTTACGTATACGATCCGCAATGATTTTTGCCTGGGCACTATTGAGTTCGGTAAATAGCAAGCCAAACACCTCACCCTCCAGTCGCGCTAAAATATCATCAGGGCGGATGCTTTGCTGGATAATATCGACAATTGAAACCAGCACTTTATCACCCACACGATGTCCCCATTGGGCATTGATGCGTTTGAACTGATTAATATCAACCAGCATGACACAGAAGTCCTTAACAACAGGTCGCGACAATAATGACTCTACGCTGTTGAAAAAGTAGCGCCGATTATAAATATTGGTCAGCACATCATGAACTGCCAGTTTGCTGGAGAGTTGCAGCTCCTGAAAAATGTTATAAATCAGAAAAGACACAACAAACAGTTTACTGGAAACTTCAATCCCGCGACTGATATACCAGATGGTGTAATTATACTCATCCAGAGTCAGTAGAAGTAAGTTGCAGCATAGCGATGCCAGACATAATAATGCTATTAACGGCCATAGTTCGCTGGCTAATCGTGTACGCATGATAATAAAGAACAGTAAAAATGCCCACAGACAAACCAATATTTTTGTATAGTTGATTCCCCTGGTCGCAGTATGGTTGTCCGGACAGTAGTCGACGACATACAAAGAATAGTCAGCGTTATAACTGCTCAGATTGTGTGCCAGAAGGGGAAAAACTAAAAAAGGAATCAACGCCAGCAACAGGATTCCCGTTTTTTTCTTATTGTTGTCAAGGATGTTGTCTTTTCCATAACAAAAGAGTGCCAGCGAGGTTAAACAAATAAAACTGAGTTGGCGGAAAATATAGAAAATAGAAACATCATTCGACTTTGTCTGGATCAGTGTACTGCCGTTAATTGGTTTATGGATAATTACAATGGTTTCAACTAAATAGATAAGGCCACTTAAGAATGCAAGGCTTAAAATGAGTGTTGGTAAAATTTGTTTGTTAGTGAAATATTTCATTAACATGAAAAGAAAAATGACGGCGTTAAGGAAAAACAAAGCCACAACAACCATCAGGTAATTCATCTGTGGGATGAGTTTTACATTTGTGTTTTCGTTATATAAGGTAGTAATGCAAAATAAAATTAATGTCAGCAATAAACTGAAAATAAAAAAGCTTTGAGCTTTTAATTTTTGTGTACCCATAGAAACCATAAAAAGGAGAGCAATGTGAGTGCTGGATTTTATTGATGGCAGAGATATATAGTTTTGACCAGGATCAATTTTCGTCAACGATAAAAAATATTTAAAGAATAACCCCATGGAAATACGTGTTGACTGAATCATTTTTCCGAATGATTGTTTTCTGGAACTAAATTATGTAAAGGTTATGCTGTCATATTTAAAGCGATTGTAAGCTAATGTATGTAATAAATGAGATAATTTACAGTAAGCTAAAAATCAGCCAGGCGATAATGACCTGGCTGATAGTTTTAGTCTTTAGCTGTTGCATTTTGTTTATGAAACAGTTCACGGAACACCGGATAAATATCATCCTGGTCGCGGATGTGCTGCATCGCAAAGTTGTCGAAAGTAGATTGCAGATGCTCATATTCTCGCCACAATGTCTGATGTGCACGACGGGTAATTTCGATATAGCTGTAATAACGAACAACAGGTAATAATTTTTTCGCCAGGATTTCATGGCAAAGCGGAGAGTCATCGGCCCAGTTATCGCCGTCCGATGCTTGTGCAGCGTAAATATTCCACTGTGCCGGGTTATAACGCTCTTTCACTACCTCATCCATCAGTTTCAGGGCGCTGGAAACAATGGTGCCGCCTGTTTCCTGCGAGTAGAAAAACTCATGTTCATCGACTTCTTTCGCTTGGGTATGATGGCGGATGTATACGACTTCCACGTTCTTATACGTTCTGCTGAGGAACAGATACAGCAGAATATAAAAACGCTTAGCCATATCTTTAGTGGATTGATCCATTGAACCGGAAACGTCCATCAGGCAAAACATCACTGCCTGGCTGGAGGGATCGGGCCGCTTCTCGTAGTTCTTGTAACGTAAATCGAAGGTGTCAATAAAAGGGACGCGTTCAATTTTGGCACGTAATTCTGCAATTTCTTTGCGCAGACGTTCCTCTTCCAGCAGTTGCGCAGGTTCACTGTTGCTGATGATGGCCAAATTCTCTTCCAGCGCATGAAGTTCCCGTCGCTTGCCCGCCGTCATGGCTGTGCGTCGCGCCAGTGAGTTCTGCAAGGAACGCACAACGCTGATATTGGCTGGAACGCCGTTAGCGGTATAACCCGCCCGATGCGTTTTATATTCGGTCAGCTGGCGTTGTTGGTTTTGTTTCAGATTCGGTAAGGCCAAATCTTCAAAGAGCAGATCAAGATACTCATCTTTCGAAATCTGAAAGACAAATTCATCCTGACCTTCACCATCCTGGCTGGCCTGGCCCTGACCACTGCCGGAACCTCCGCCGCCACCCTGGGGACGTTCAATTCGGTCGTTCTGGACGAAATGGTCATTGCCCGGATGTACGCGGTGGCGCAGGCCGCCACGCCCCTGATGAAACATCGGTTCGCTAATATCTTCCGTGGGAATGGATACGGATTCGCCGCTGTCTACGTCAGTCACCGAACGCTTATTCATGGCCTCGGAGATCGACTGTTTAATTTGCGCTTTATAACGGCGTAAAAAACGCTGGCGATTCACCATGCTTTTGTTTTTGCCGTTCAGACGCCGGTCAATAAACCAGGTCATATGCCCCCCGTACTACATTTGCCAACTGTATGCTACGCCTGTGTTGCCATTTCTCTGGCCCACGGTTCGCTGTCGTTGTAGGCCCGGTAGCATGTGTACCGGGCCAGGGTTGTTAAGACGATTTACGTACGCGCAAATACCATTCGCACAGTAAACGCACCTGTTTACGGGTGTAGCCTTTTTCCATCATACGGTCGACAAAGTCGTCGTGTTTCTTCTGCTCGTCGGTTGACGTTTTGGCGTTAAACGAGATAACCGGCAACAGCTCCTCGGTATTGGAGAACATTTTCTTCTCGATAACCGTGCGCAGTTTTTCATAGCTGGTCCAGTTCGGATTGCGTCCGCTGTTATTCGCTCTGGCGCGCAGTACGAAGTTAACAATCTCGTTGCGGAAATCTTTTGGATTACTGATCCCCGCCGGTTTCTCGATTTTCTCCAGCTCGGCGTTAAGAGACTCGCGGTCAAACAGCTGCCCGGTATCCGGATCGCGATACTCCTGATCCTGAATCCAGAAATCCGCGTAGGTAACATAACGGTCGAAAATGTTTTGCCCATATTCGGAATAGGATTCAAGGTAGGCCGTCTGGATCTCTTTGCCGATAAACTCGGCATATTTCGGGATCAGATAACCTTTCAGGAACTCCAGATAGCGTTCTGCCTGCTCTTGCGGGAACTGCTCGCGCTCGATCTGCTGTTCCAGGACGTAGAACAGATGGACCGGGTTTGCCGCCACTTCTACATGATCGAAGTTGAACACGCGGGAGAGGATCTTAAACGCAAAACGCGTCGACAGACCGTTCATCCCTTCATCGACACCGGCGTAGTCACGATATTCCTGATACGACTTGGCTTTGGGATCGGTGTCTTTCAGACTTTCGCCATCATAAACCCGCATCTTTGAATAAATGCTGGAGTTTTCTGGCTCTTTCAGGCGCGAAAGAATGGAAAAACGTGACAGTGTTTCCAGCGTGCCAGGGGCGCATGGGGCGTGAGTCAATTCACTGTGATTAAGCAATTTCTCGTAGATTTTGATCTCTTCGGAAATGCGCAAGCAATACGGCACCTTCACGATGTAAACACGGTCGAGGAAGGCTTCGTTGTTTTTGTTATTACGGAAAGTGACCCATTCGGACTCGTTCGAGTGGGCGAGAATAATCCCGTTGAACGGCAGGGCGGAGATACCTTCCGTCCCGTTGTAGTTACCTTCCTGAGTGGCGGTTAACAAGGGATGCAGCACTTTTATCGGTGCTTTAAACATCTCAACGAATTCCATGATCCCCTGATTGGCGCGGCACAGCGCACCGGAATAGCCGTAGGCGTCCGGGTCATTCTGCGCGTAGTGTTCGAGTTTACGAATATCGACTTTCCCAACCAGCGCGGAGATGTCCTGGTTGTTCTCATCGCCGGGTTCCGTTTTGGCGATAGCAATTTGTTGCAGAATTGACGGCCAGACCTTCACTACCCGGAACTTAGTGATATCGCCACCAAATTCATGCAGGCGTTTTGCCGCCCACGGCGACATGATGGTGCCGAGATAACGGCGAGGAATGCCATACTCTTTTTCCAGAATCTGCGCATCTTCCTGCGGATTGAAAAGACAGAACGGATGATCGTTGACCGGGCTACGCTCACCGTTGGCGCTCAATACATAAATCGGTACGAGCTGCATTAATGATTTCAGTCGCTCAGCAAGCGATGATTTACCCCACCCACAGGCCCCAGCAGATACAGGATTTGTTTCTTCTCTTCCAGCCCCTGAGCCGCGTGTTTCAGATAAGAGACAATCTGTTCAATCGCGTCTTCCATGCCGTAAAACTCTTCAAACGCCGGATAACGTGCAATGACCCGGTTAGAAAAGAGTCGAGAAAGTCTGGGTTCCTGGGCTGTATCGACCATGACAGGCTCACCGATAGCCATCAATAGCCGCTCAGCCGCGTTGGCATAAGCACTGCGATCTTGCCGACAAGTGGTAAGAAACTCCTGCAGTGTGAACTCTTCGTCCTTGGCAGCTTCATATCGCTGGCGATAGTGATCGAATATATTCATGGTATGCCGTCCTTTCGTTTTTTAGCACAGGTTAAGAGCCGTTCATATGAATAGTAGAGGCTCCCGGAAGAGGTAAACTGAACGACGTCTCTTGCTAAAACACAGCAACTCTCATGCCATTTTATCGACGATGAGAACAACGTGCCCGGTGATACACCTTCAAAATTAAGCGTAGATGGCAAATGGAAAACTTGCCTGCACGGCTTTCTTAATTTCAATGGCATATCAACAACTCATCCATAAATTTTGCATAATTAATGTAAAGACCAGGCTCGCCAGTAACGCTAAATTCATTTGGCTGTAAGCGCGGTGTCATCCGCGGCAGGAAAATTAAACAGTTACTTTAAAAAATGAAAACGTAAAAAGGTTGGGTTTCGATGTATTGACGGGTAAACTTTGTCGCCCGCTAAACATTTGTTTAAGGAATGATTAATTGTGACCAAACTCAAACTTCTGGCACTTGGAGTGCTTATCGCAACGTCTGCAGGCGTAGCGCACGCTGAAGGTAAATTTTCCTTGGGCGCAGGCGTAGGTGTCGTTGAGCACCCATATAAAGATTACGATACCGATGTTTACCCAGTACCGGTAATCAACTATGAAGGCGATAACTTCTGGTTCCGTGGCTTAGGTGGTGGTTACTACCTGTGGAATGACGCAACAGATAAACTTTCAATTACCGCTTACTGGTCGCCGCTTTACTTCAAAGCGAAAGACAGTGGCGATCACCAAATGCGTCACCTGGATGACCGTAAGAGCACCATGATGGCTGGTCTGTCTTATGCTCACTTTACCCAGTACGGTTACCTGCGTACCACCCTGGCTGGCGATACCCTGGATAACAGCAACGGCATTGTCTGGGATATGGCCTGGTTGTATCGTTACACCAACGGTGGCCTGACCGTGACTCCGGGTATTGGTGTGCAGTGGAACAGCGAAAACCAGAACGAATACTATTATGGCGTATCGCGCAAAGAGTCCGCTCGCAGCGGTCTGCGTGGCTATAACCCGAACGACAGCTGGAGCCCTTACCTGGAGCTGAGCGCCAGCTACAACTTCCTCGGCGACTGGAGTGTTTACGGTACCGCGCGCTATACCCGTCTGTCTGATGAAGTTACTGACAGCCCGATGGTGGATAAATCCTGGACTGGCCTGATTTCTACCGGGATCACCTACAAATTCTGATAATGCATCTTTCCAGGGCATTTTGTGCATAAAAACAGGGCGTCACGCCTTGTTTTGCATTACGGTGGTGCAATACCTGGGAGGAAACAATGCAACAAAAAATGATTCAATTTAGTGGCGATGTCTCACTGCCAGCCATAGGGCAGGGAACATGGTATATGGGCGAAGATGCCAGTCAGCGCAAAACAGAAGTTGCTGCACTACGCGCGGGCATTGAGCTCGGTTTAACCCTCATTGATACCGCCGAAATGTATGCCGATGGCGGTGCCGAAAAGGTGGTTGGGGAAGCATTAACCGGTCTGCGTGATAACGTCTTTCTCGTCTCTAAAGTCTATCCGTGGAATGCTGGCAGGCAAAAAGCGATAAATGCATGCGAAGCCAGTTTATGCCGTCTCAATACTGATTATCTCGATCTCTACTTATTACACTGGTCTGGCAGTTTCGCTTTTGAAGAGACTGTTGCAGCGATGGAAAAATTGATCGCCCAGAGAAAAATCCGCCGCTGGGGCGTTTCTAACCTTGATTATGCTGATATGCAGGAACTCTGGCAGCTGCCGGGGGGAAATCAGTGTGCCACTAATCAGGTGCTTTACCATCTCGGTTCACGAGGGATTGAGTACGATCTACTCCCCTGGTGCCAGCAACAGCAGATGCCGGTGATGGCTTACAGTCCATTAGCCCAGGCCGGGCGGTTGCGCAATGGACTGTTAAAAACGCGGTAGTCAACGAAATTGCACATGCTCACAATATCAGCTCGGCACAAGTATTGTTGGCGAGGGTAATCAGCCATCAGGGTGTGATGGCGATTCCAAAAGCGGCCACGATTGCCCATGTTCAACAGAATGCGGCTGTGCTTGAGGTCGAACTTTCGTCAGCGGAATTAACCATGCTGGATAAAGCGTATCCGGCACCAAAAGGAAAAACTGCGCTGGATATGGTGTGATGTTGATACGTGCCGGATGCATCGCACCCGGCACACAACATTAACGCAAATTAACGTTTCGCAACGCGAATGGATTGCGCCAGATGTGCAGGTTTCTCTTTGGTGACTTTTTGCGTTTCTGAAGCGTAAGCCGTTTCTACACAAACAAATGTTTTGTAGCCATCATCCGGCATATCGCCCATACTAATTGAAAGCGCCGGTCCCGGGTTCCAGCCTACAACGTTCAGATGATGCTGGTGGCCTACGGCGATAATACGATTCAGCGCTTCATCATTAATCACGCTGCAATCTTGCGGATTCAGATACACGCGATCGGTACGGTCAGGGAAGGTCTGAATACCGTCGGTCAGTACATCTTCTTTCGCGTCATTCACTTTATCAATGAAGCGATCGCCCAGCCCACTGACGCTTACCTTAGCGATATCACCCACGTTAAAGTAGGTATGCAGGGCAGAGGTGGTTTCAAATTCGCCATGTGATTCAAGATCGATTTCACAGGTTTTACCCACGCGGAAATGCGCTAACAGCGTAAAGTCGTGCGGACAGAATTTTTTCGTCTCTTCGCTTTGCGTCAATTCAAAAGTCAGCGCTACGCCATCAGCATCTTCATGATGTGATTTCAGCGTCCACGGCAGGTTGCGGGCAAAACCGTGCGCAGGCAGACCTTGTTGTGCCGCCGGACCAAACCACGGCCAGCAAACCGGTACGCCACCGCGAATAGCGACGCCATTTTTGAACGGTGTGTTGTTGCTCAACCACAGAACTTCTTCTTCACCCGCAGGTTTCCACGAGAGAAGGTGTGCGCCCTGTAATGCAAAAGAGGCTTTTACCTGGGGATGATCGACCACAATGAGGTCCAGTTCATCCAGTTTACGACGGGAGAGGACAGGGGAGATTTGTTCGATGACCGGAAGGGCAAAAATTTTCTTAATCATGACGCAGTCCTTTAACTTCATTTTATCAGGTAAAAAAAAGAGCGACCGAAGTCGTAATGCCAGTCAGTTAAGCAACTGACTGGCTCTTTTTCGGGGCTGTGGGGTATTTCCAGGGCCTCTCCTTTACCACTCTCGGGAAGGCCCTTCCCCTTCTCGTCGGTAATTTCACAAGTTGTCCCATACTTGCAAGATCGCGCATCAGCTCCGGTATACGTCCCGGTGAAGCG
>NZ_MDGW01000058.1:0-9685 GCF_001712525.1 Shigella sp. FC1661 | reverse complement strand
CACCCCGTCAGTAGCTGAACAGGAGGGACAGCTGATAGAAACAGAAGCCACTGGAGCACCTCAAAAACACCATCATACACTAAATCAGTAAGTTGGCAGCATCACCTGGTTAGTGATATGCACGCCCTGTACGGTGAGATCCAGCACCAGGATGCCGATAATCAGCGCCAGTACGGAAGTGTGACCAAACCAGATCGCCAGCCATGAAAGTAATAGCAGCAGCAGACCGAAAGTTGTGGTGTGGTGCGATTTACCCTTATCGGCAAAACCGCCCGCCGGACGAGCGCCCAACGCTCCGGCAGCTCCCGCAAGTCCAAACAGACCAATGACACCATCGCTGTAGTTAAAAGGTGGAGCGGCAAGCAAAAAGGCCATTGAGGTCCAGAGAATGCTGAAGTTGGCAAAGGTCAGGCAGCCCAGCAATGCGCGGGTGCGCAGGATCTTATCGCTGATAAACATGCTGAAAACGGAACCTAACAACTGTGGGTAGTTGAGGTGGGTTTCTGATTTCATTTGTGGCAGACCACGCCATAATGCCAGCGCCATCAGTGCCATTAACACCGAGGCAACCCAAAAGACGGTGCGCCAGCCGCCGAGATTCGCCAGCAATCCGGCAACGGTCCGTGCGAGTAAGATCCCCAACAGCAGACCGCTCATAATAGTGCCAACCACTTTGCCGCGTTTGTCCGGTGAAGCCAGCGTCGCTGCCAGCGGAACCAGAATTTGTGCCACGACAGAGAATAAACCGGTTAATGCCGTACCGAGGATCATCATCGCCAGCGACTGACTGCTGGCAGTGATTAACATGCCGCCTGCCGCCAGTAAGGTCATCGAGACAATCAGGCGGCGGCGTTCAAACATATCACCGAGGGGAACAAGAAACAGCAGACCTGCTGCATAGCCCAATTGCGCGGCGGTAACAATAAAGCCTGCCGAACTGGCGGAAAGGGAAAAGTTACGCGCGATGGTGTCGAGCAATGGCTGGGCGTAATAGTTACTGGCTACCGCCAGACCGGTGGCGATAGACATCAGCACGATCAGCGCCGGGCTAAGCTCATGATTAGGTTTAGTCATTATTTTTGTTCATCAGGTGATGATTAAGCTGGAAATCAATAATAGCGGATGTTGATGAATATGGGATGAAAGATAGCTTGTTGAAATGTGCGATGTGGTTTGTAGGCATGATAAGACGCGCCAGCGTCGCATCAGGCATTGTGCACAGAACGGCGGATGCGGCGAAAACGCCTTATCCGCCATACGGAATGAGTGTATTTTGTAGGCATGATAAGACGCGTCAGCGTCGCATCAGGCATTGTGTACAGAGCGGCGGATGAGGCAAAAACGCCTTATCCGCCTGAATAAAAATTACTTCTGCGCTGCCAGCGCCTCATTCACCCAGCCATCGAACTGCTGCTGGTGGGCTTTGATCCAGCCATCAACGTGGCCCTGAATATCGCCTTCTGAGGCTTTGCCGTCATGCATAATGGCGTTCTGGGCGTTAATATCGGCCACTGGCAACTGCATAATGGCAAACAGTTTGGCTGCCGCCGGATTTTTCTCGGTCCAGGCTTTGTTGGCAACGATATGCATGGTGCTGACCGGGAAGCCGTAATTCGCGCCATTCGGCAGTTTGGTATCGGCATTTTTATCGCCCGGCAGTGCGGAGAACGGCACCTGCAACCAGACCACATCTTTCCCTGGCTTCAGCTCATTACTCACCCAGTACGGCGTCCAGGTGTAATAAAACACCGGTTTGCCCTCTTTGTAGCGACTGATGGTGTCGGCCATCATCGCTGCGTAGTTCCCCTGATTATGCGTCACGGTGTTGGTCAGTTCATACGCGGCAAGCTGGTGGTTGATCGCACCTTCGCAGCCCCAGCCAGGGTTACAACCGGTTAAATCCGCTTTACCGTCGCCGTTGGTATCGAACAGTTTGGCGATCTTCGGATCTTTCAGTTGTGCGATGTTGGTGATTTTGTACTGGTCGGCGGTTTTCTTATCGATCAGGTAACCCTGTGCCGCGCCGTTAACAAATACCCCTTCACGATAAAATTTCTTATCGCCACCGGCAGCTTCGTACATGTTGTCATGCAGTGGCGTCCAGTTCACGGCGGTGAAGGTTGCATCGCCGGAAGCAAGCGAGGTGTAGCCAACGTTGTAATCTACTTCGCTGGGTTTGTTGACGGTATAGCCTAATTTCTCCAGCGCACGGCTGACCAGCAGCGTCTGGAAGGTTTCTTCGGTGATGGTACTTTGAACTGGATTAACAGTAATACCTTTGCCCGGCAGATCGGCAGCAAAAGTTTGTGTAGAGATAAGCGTGGCAAACGCTGTCGCAAAAAGTACGCTATGTCGCATTGTTATTCCTTTTTTTGGCAGGGTGATAATGCCCGGCGTCACCGGGCAAGTGCAGAGTTACTTAATGAATGGGCGGGTCAGCAGACCAACAGGGCCAGTGGTGTACCAGCGACGGTTGCCGCGACTGCGTGAGTCGCGCCCAACGGCCTGCGTCAGGCGATCGAGGATAATGGCGAGGATCACAATCCCGACGCCGCCAACGGTGGCAAGCCCCATATCCAGACGACCGATACCGCGAAGTACCATCTGACCCAGCCCGCCGACGGCAATCATCGAGGCAATGACCACCATAGAAAGGGCCAGCATCAGCGTCTGGTTAACGCCCGCCATAATGGTCGGCATCGCCAGCGGTAACTGAACTTTGAACAGCATCTGGCGCGGGCTGGCACCGAATGAGCGCGAGGCTTCAATCAGATCCGCCGGAACCTGGTTAATCCCCAGAATGGTCAGACGGATAATCGGCGGCAGAGCAAAGATGATCGTCACCACCACGCCCGGCACGTTACCGATACCAAATAGCATGACGATTGGCACCAGATAAACAAACGCTGGCGTGGTCTGCATGGCATCAAGCAGTGGACGAATAATTTTCGCCGCTCGCGGACTTCTCGCCAGCCAGATCCCCAGCGGCAAACCAATGACGATACAGAACAGCAGGGCGGTTAACACCAGCGCCAGGGTAACCATGGCCTGCGACCAGGCACCGATTGCGCCGATGGCAATCAGCGAAACCAGCGTCGCCACGCCCATTCCGACCCCGGAAATCTGCCAGGCGATGAGAGCGAAAACGATAATCGCCACCGGTGCGGGCATACCCAGCAGCAATTGCTGGAAACCGTTGAGGATATAATCAACCGGAACGCGCACGCCCTGGAAGACGGGACGGAAATGGGTAACAACCCAGTCGATCCCTTCAGTGACCCAACTGTCGAGCGGGATCAGCGTTTTATGGAACGGATCGAGAATATTAAAATGCTCGACGTTTGGCGCAGGCGTACTGGTCAGCCAGTCAGCACCACCGCCGTCAGTCGGTGCAGTCGCCGGTGTACCCCAGGCGTCTGCGGATTGCACGGCACTGTCCGCCGCTGGCGTGGTATCCCACGGATTATTTTGATCAGCCATTATTTACCCCCTCACGATCTAAAGCGCGCAGCAGCATTCCTTTCGAAATGATGCCGACATACTGTTGGTCCTCGTCGACCACGGGCACCGCACAGGGTGCCTGTCCGACATGAGAGAGCAACTCGCTAAGAGGCGTTTGTGCATCGACTGCTAACGGCGCATCAATCAGCGCCGCATCAAGACCTTGCTGCTGCGTTAACGCGGTTTTAAGCGAATCGATGGAAACTGCGCCGACAAACTTATTACCGCGTTCGATAACGTAGCCATATTCGCGATCTTCATCCTGCAATAATTTCAGTGCCGAACGTGGGCCGAAGCCAGGGGTTTTACGAATTAAGCCATTCGGTGTCCGGCGGGCAATATCTTTCGCACTGAATACCTGACTAATATCAACACCACGGAAGAAGGTACGGACATAATCATTCGCCGGATTATTGAGAATTTCATCCGGTGTGCCGACCTGTACCACTTCACCATTTTGCATAATGGCAATTCGGTCGCCAATACGCATAGCTTCATCGAGATCGTGGGAAATAAAGACAATGGTGCGCTGATGTTTCGCCTGTAATTTTACCAGCTCATCCTGCATCTCGGTGCGAATTAATGGATCGAGCGCCGAGAAGGCTTCGTCCATTAATAATATATCCGGATTAATCGCTAACGCGCGGGCTAATCCCACACGTTGACGCATCCCGCCAGAGAGTTCATCCGGGTAGCTGTGGGCATAATTTTCCAGCCCGACCTGACGCAGTGCATCAAGGGCTTTTTCCCGGCGTTCTTCGGCATTAATTCCGGCCAATTCCATACCGAACGCAGTATTGTCCAGCACGGTCATATGCGGCATTAAGGCAAAGGACTGGAAGACCATCGCAATCTTTTTTCTGCGCACCTCACGGAGTTCGGCATCGGATATTTTGGCAATATCCACACCATCAATCAGCACTTGCCCGCGGGTGGGTTCAATCAGGCGATTGAGAAGGCGTACCATTGTGGATTTACCCGAGCCGGATAATCCCATGATGACAAATATCTCGCCTTCTTCAATGGCCAGACTGGCGTCTTTTACGCCAAGCGATAGCCCAGTTTTTTCCAGAATTTGTTCTTTCGAAAGTCCTTGTTCGATATATTTGAACGCTCGCTGTGGATGCTCGCCAAATATTTTATAAAGATTTTTAATTTCTAATTTAATTGCCATGCAATAGAAAGATTCCTTTATTTGTTTATGTCGATATATTACCCAATGGAAATAGTCACTTTTTTCTACCCTAACATACTGAGAATCTGAGGCAACCCCTGAGGGCAAATGTGGCATGAATATTGATGCGAGCAAATCGCCGGAATTTCCCGTGATATAAGGGCTGAGAGCAAATCGAGAAAAGTTGATATTTTTTGTCATAGATAGCGAAAAAACGCCTGAATATTGTAGTTTCAGGCGAATAATGCAACAGAGTCTCAGTGTAGATCACTACAGAATATTTGCGTGATAAAAAGCTATTTGGCGGGAATTATTTCCCTGCTGCGGGTAGTGATATTTTTGAAAATAACACCCTCAGAAATTCCAGTCTTCATCTTCTGTTTCAACCGCTTTCCCCATCACATAAGAGGAGCCTGAACCGGAAAAGAAATCGTGATTTTCATCGGCATTCGGCGAAAGCGCGGCGAGGATTGCCGGATTCACTTCCGCCATTTCTGCGGGAAATAACGGTTCGTAGCCCAGATTCATCAAAGCCTTATTGGCGTTGTAACAGAGAAACGCTTTCACATCGTCAGCCCACGGGGTTTCGGCGTACAGCTCATCGGTGTATTGCAACTCGTTGTCGTAGAGTTCCAGCAACAAATCGAAGGCGAAACTCTTCAACTCTTCACGTTGTCCCAGAGATATCTTTTCCATGTTTTTCTGATATTTATAGCCTATGTAGTAACCGTGGACTGCTTCATCGCGGATAATCAGACGGATCAGATCTGCGGTATTGGTCAGCTTTCCGCGGCTGGAAAAATACATCGGCAGCCAGAAACCGGAATAGAACAAAAAAGATTCAAGAAACACACTGGCGATTTTCTTTTTCAGCGGATCATCACCGCGATAATGTTGCTGAATAATCTGAGCTTTTCGCTGCAACGGTGCGTTTTCTTCACTCCAGGCGTAGGCGGCATCGACATCTTTGGTCTGACACAGCGTCGAGAAAATCGAACTGTAAGAGCGGGCATGAACCGCTTCCATAAAGCTGATATTCGATAATACCGCTTCTTCATGAGGCGTGAGTGCATCGGGCATCAGCGAAGCGCGCCGATAACATTTTGCAGCGTGTCGAGCAGCGTCAGGCCAGTAAAAACGCGCATCGTCAGTTGTTGTTCTACGACAGTTAATGTCTGCCAAGCAGGAATATCGTTCGACAGCGGCACCTTTTCTGGTAGCCAGAAATTGCTGGTCAGGCGATTCCACACCTCCAGATCTTTATCGTCAGATATCTTGTTCCAGTTGATGGCGCTGATACGTGAGAGTTTCATAGATATTCCTTAAAGTGCACAGGAGACGCAGCCTTCAATTTCAGTGCCTTCCAGCGCCATCTGACGCAGGCGAATGTAATAGAGCGTTTTGATACCCTTGCGCCAGGCGTAAATCTGCGCTTTGTTGATATCGCGAGTGGTGGCGGTATCGGGGAAAAACAGCGTCAGCGACAGCCCCTGATCGACATGGCGAGTCGCTTCGGCGTAGGTGTCGATGATCTTTTCTGCGCCGATTTCGTAAGCATCCTGATACAGCGCCAGATTCTCGTTAGTCATAAACGGGGCAGGGTAGTAAACGCGTCCTGTTTTGCCCTCTTTGCGTATCTCTACTTTCGCCACAATCGGATGAATACTCGACGTAGCATGGTTGATATAAGAGATAGAACCGGTTGGCGGCACCGCCTGAAGATTCTGGTTATAAATGCCGTAGCGCATCACGTCGTCGCGCAGTTGCGCCCACATCTCACGGGTAGGTAACGTAATACCGCTGCGGGCAAACAGTTCGCCAACTTTCGCCGTTTTCGGCTGCCAGTTACCTTGCAGATATTGGCTAAAATATTCACCACTGGCATAACGTGACTGTTTGAACCCGGCGAAGGTTTCACCGCGTTCGCGCGCCAGCAACATCGAGGTACGCAGTGCGTGCCAGGTGATGGCATAGAAATAGAGATTGGTGAAATCCAGTGCTTCCGGCGAACCATAAGCGATGCCTTCTCGCGCCAGATAGCCGTGTAAATTCATCTGCCCCAGTCCGATGGCGTGTGAGGCGGCATTTCCGGCTTCGATGGACGGCACGCTGCGGATATGACTCATATCTGACACCGCCGTTAAACCGCGCACGCAGTCTCTACCGTGCGGGCAAAATCGGGGGAATCCATGGTGTGCGCAATATTCAACGAACCTAAATTGCAGGAGATATCATGGCCTGTGCGGGCATAGTCGAGATTCTCGTCATACTCTGAGGCACAGTTGACCTGCAAAATCTCTGAGCAGAGATTACTCATATTTATGCGCCCGGCGACAGGGTTAGCACGGTTTACCGTGTCTTCATACATGATGTAGGGATAGCCGGACTCAAACTGGATTTCTGCCAGCCGCTGGAAGAAATCACGGGCGTTGAGGTATTTTTTGCGGATGCGTTCATCGGCAACCAGTTCGTCATAGTGTTCGCTGATGGCGATATCGGCAAACGGCTTGCCATAAACTCGCTCAACGTCATAGGGCGAAAACAGCGCCATCTGCGCATTCTCTTTTGCCAGATGGAAAGTGATATCCGGGATCACCACGCCCAGCGACAGTGTTTTAATGCGGATTTTTTCGTCGGCATTTTCCCGTTTTGTATCGAGAAAACGCAGAATATCGGGATGATGAGCATGTAAATAGACTGCACCTGCCCCCTGACGCGCGCCGAGTTGGTTGGCATAGGAAAATGCGTCTTCCAGCATTTTCATCACCGGAATTACGCCAGAAGATTGATTTTCAATACGTTTAATTGGCGCGCCCGCTTCTCGCAGATTCGACAGCAAAAATGCCACGCCGCCGCCGCGTTTCGACAGTTGCAGTGCGGAATTTACCGCCCGGCCAATCGACTCCATATTGTCTTCAATACGCAGCAGAAAACAGGAAACCAGTTCGCCGCGCTGCTGCTTACCGCAGTTGAGGAATGTCGGCGTGGCTGGCTGAAAGCGTCCTGACAGCATTTCATCGGTCAGTTGCAACGCCAGCGTCGCATCGCCTTGTGCCAGCGTCAGCGCCACCATCGTGACTCGATCGGCAAAATCTTCCAGATAACGTTTACCGTCGAATGTCTTCAACGTATAGCTGGTGTAAAACTTCCATGCCCCGAGGAATGTCTGGAAACGAAAACCGCTGGTGTGTGCGTGGGCAAACAGCGTAATGACAAAGTCGCGAGAGTAGCGATTAAGAACGCTTTCATCATAGTAACCTTCGTTGACCAGCCAGTTCAGGCGCTGCTGCTGGCTACTGAAGGTCACACTGTTCGGACGCACATGCGTCGCCATAAAGGCGTCAACGGCCTGGCGGTCTTTATCGAACTGAATGCGACCTGCGCTATCGTAGAGGTTAAGCATCGCATTCAGCGCGTGGTAATCCATCGTTTCCTGCGTCAGGCATTCTGCGGTTGTCGTTGCCAAAATTCGGTTACTCCTTTACGAACGTTTTCGATATCGCTTTGCGTACCCATGAGTTCAAAACGGTACAGCCACGGCACGCCGCATTTCCGGGCAATCACATCTCCGGCGCGGCCATACGCCTCACCAAAGTTGCGATTACCAGAAGCAATAACGCCGCGAAGCAACGCCCGGTTGTGCTCGTCGTTTAAAAAGCGAATTACCTGTCGTGGCACCGCGCCAGCCGTACCGCCGCCGCCGTAAGAGGGCACGATCAGGATGTAAGGCTCGTCTACCTGAATCCGTTCCCGTTCATTGAGCGGGATGCGCACCGCGGGCAGACCTAAACGTTCGATAAAACGCTGCGTGTTTTCGGAGCTGCTGGAGAAGTAGACGAGCTGGCTCATGCACTGGCCGCGTGTGGCGCTGGATGCAGACGGTTAATCATGTCCGGACGGAAACCAGACCAGCTAAGATCGCCAGCAATCACTACCGGCAACTGACGAAAGCCCTGAGCACGCAACGCTTCCGCTGCTTCAGGAACGCGATCGACATTAATCATTTCAAAATCAAACCCCCGGTTTTCCATCGCCCGTTTGGTGGCGTGGCACTGAACGCAATCGTTACGAGTATAAATAGTTATGCGCATGATTCGTATTTCCGTTTAAAATGAAGATACGGCGCGATGATACGCGTCGGGTTGTCTCTCTGTTGATACAGAGATACTAGATGTAGTTGAAAAAAGTTTCAACTACACAATATATAGCAAATAGTGATCGAAATTACCCTGGATATGAGCGTGACGGGGGAGGGGGATTTTGTGATTCACCAGGCAAAAAGAAACCCCGAAGACAGGCTTCGGGGTCAAAGACGCGTATTTATTATCATTTTTGCACTACGATTTGCGCATGCTTAACAGTGCGCCGATAAAAATACCTACCGCAGCTGCTGTACCCACGCTACACCAGGGTCTTTCACGAACAAAAGAATCCGCGCAGCCAACGGCATCGCGCGCGGCTTGCTGGACGCGAGTACGACCATGCATTCGCGCCCTGGTTTCTTTCAGCAACGCCTGAGCTTTACTGCGTGCGGCTTCAGCTTCCCCTTTGGCGTCGCTGCCCCAGGACTTCAATACAGATTCGAGGCTGTCAGCTAATTGATTGACATCATTCTGGATATCCTGCACGCCATCATCAACGTCGTTGCGGTTCGGTCGGTTAAACATATGATCCCCCATTAGAATTCGATGTAATTTTCAGTGTAGACCATAATTTTCTTAACTGAGGTTCATCGCGGCTTTATGGACTTTTCTGAAAGCGTTGTGAATGCGCAATCAGGTAAGGTAGGCCCGCGGGGTAATGCTGCCAACTTACTGATTTAGTGTATGATGGTGATTTTAAGGTGCTTGCGTGGCTTCCATTTCCATCAGATGTCCTTCCTGCTCCGCTACTGAAGGCGTGGTGCGTAACGGCAAAAGCACTGCCGGACATCAGCGCTATCTCTGCTCTCATTGCCGTAAAACATGGCAACTACAGTTCACTTACACCGCCTCTCAGCCCGGTACGCAC
>NZ_MDGW01000057.1:0-10038 GCF_001712525.1 Shigella sp. FC1661 | reverse complement strand
AGTTCATTTTCCATCGTTTTCTTGCCGAGCAGGCGCTGGAGTTCTTTAATCTGCTTCATGGCGGCAGCAAGTTCAGAGGCAGGAACAACCTGTTCTCCGGCGGCCACAGCAGTAAGACTTCCTTCCTGGTATTGCTTACGCCAGAGAAATAACTGGCTGGCTGCTACACCATGTTGCCGGGCAACGAGGGAGACCGTCATCCCCGGTTCAAAGCTCTGCTGAACAATTGCGATCTTTTCCTGTGTGGTACGCCGTCTGCGTTTCTCCGGCCCTAAGACATCAATCATCTGTACTCCAATGACTAGTCTAAAAACTAGTATTAAGACTATCACTTATTTAAGTGATACTGGTTGTCTGGAGATTCAGGGGGCCAGTCTAGGTACTGTCTACCAAAACAGAGGAGATAACAAGTGACACCGACCCTTTTAAGTGCTTTTTGGACTTACACCCTGATTACCGCTATGACGCCAGGACCGAACAATATTCTCGCCCTTAGCTCTGCTACGTCGCATGGATTTCGTCAAAGTACCCGCGTGCTGGCAGGGATGAGTCTGGGATTTTTGATTGTGATGTTACTGTGTGCGGGCATTTCATTTTCACTGGCAGTGATTGACCCGGCAGCGGTACACCTTTTGAGTTGGGCGGGGGCGGCATATATTGTCTGGCTGGCGTGGAAAATCGCCACCAGCCCAACAAAGGAAGACGGACTTCAGGCAAAACCAATCAGCTTTTGGGCCAGCTTTGCTTTGCAGTTTGTGAACGTCAAAATCATTTTGTACGGTGTTACGGCACTGTCGACGTTTGTTCTGCCGCAAACACAGGCGCTAAGCTGGGTAGTTGGCGTCAGCGTTTTGCTGGCGATGATTGGGACGTTTGGCAATGTGTGCTGGGCGCTGGCGGGGCATCTGTTTCAGCGATTGTTTCGCCAGTATGGTCGCCAGTTAAATATCGTGCTTGCCCTGTTGCTGGTCTATTGCGCGGTACGCATTTTCTATTAACGAAAAAAAGCGGAAGAGGTCGCCCTCTTCCGCTTAGTAACTTGCTACTTAAGCCTTACAGGCTTTCAGTAAAGGTACGAGCGATAACGTCGCGCTGCTGTTCCGGAGTCAGAGAGTTAAAGCGAACTGCATAACCGGATACACGGATGGTCAGCTGCGGATATTTTTCCGGATGCTTAACTGCATCTTCCAGAGTTTCACGACGCAGAACGTTAACGTTCAGGTGTTGACCACCTTCAACGCGAACTTCTGGTTTCACTTCTACTGGAACTTCACGGTATTCAATGTCACCCAGTTTGCTTACTGCAACCACTTCATCTTCTGCATAACCTGCTTTTGCAACGATGCAACGTGCTTCGCCTTTTTCGCTGTCCAGCAGCCAGAAAGAGTTCAGCAGATCGTCGTTAGCGGCTTTAGTAATCTGGATACCTGTAATCATGTGATGCCTCCCCGGCAAAATTATTTGATTTGTTCAGCCTGTCGCGGCCAATTGGTAAAACCATTGTTGCTTGAGTGTATATATACTCCTCAACCACCCTTGATTCTTTGATTTAAATCAATAAAAACCACACATCGATTGTGGTCGTAAATGGATTTTATTGTTTTACATCAACTTATGCGGGTGTGAAATTTTACCAATTTACATTTTTTTGCACTCGTTTAAGTCATAAAAAATGAGCATGATTTTGTTCTGTAGAAAGAAGCAGTTAAGCTAGGCGGATTGAAGATTCGCAGGAGAGCGAGATGGCTAACGAATTAACCTGGCATGACGTGCTGGCTGAAGAGAAGCAACAACCTTATTTTCTTAATACCCTTCAGACCGTCGCCAGCGAGCGGCAGTCCGGCGTCACTATCTATCCACCACAAAAAGATGTCTTTAACGCGTTCCGCTTTACCGAGTTGGGTGACGTTAAAGTGGTGATTCTCGGCCAGGATCCTTATCACGGACCGGGACAGGCGCATGGTCTGGCATTTTCCGTTCGTCCCGGCATTGCCATTCCTCCGTCATTATTGAATATGTATAAAGAGCTGGAAAATACTATTCCGGGCTTCACCCGCCCTAATCATGGCTATCTCGAAAGCTGGGCGCGTCAGGGCGTTCTCCTGCTCAATACTGTGTTGACGGTTCGCGCAGGTCAGGCGCATTCCCACGCCAGCCTCGGTTGGGAGACGTTTACTGATAAAGTCATCAGCCTGATTAACCAGCACCGCGAAGGCGTGGTGTTTTTGTTGTGGGGATCACATGCGCAAAAGAAAGGGGCGATTATAGATAAGCAACGCCATCATGTACTGAAAGCACCGCATCCGTCGCCGCTTTCGGCGCATCGTGGATTCTTTGGCTGCAACCATTTTGTGCTGGCAAATCAGTGGCTGGAACAACGTGGCGAGACGCCGATTGACTGGATGCCAGTATTACCGGCAGAGAGTGAGTAAATTTGCGGGGAAATGCCGGATGGCAGAGTTGCCACCCGGCTGATTTATCAGGCTTTATTCTGACGCCACCATTCACCAAGCAAAACGCCGGTTGCGACAGAGATATTCAGCCCGGCAACGTTGCCCGTACCGTCAATCTTCACGCGCAGATCGTTCGGATCGCGTGCGGCATCCGGTAACCCTTCATATTCCTGACCCAGCACCAGTACCATTTTCGCTGGCAGACTAGTTTTGAACAGCGGTTTACCCTGCTCGCTGGAAGTGGTCACTACGGTGTAACCTGCCTGACGGAAATCATCCAGCACGTTAACAATGTTGTCGCCAGTAATCGGCTGAACGTGCTCTGCGCTGCCTTCTGCGGTACGGATAGCCGCCCCCGACTCCAGCAGTGCCGCATCCTGCACCACGACACCTTTCACGCCGAAGTGCGCGCAGCTGCGCATCATGCCACCCAGGTTATGCGGGTTAGATTCGTTTTCCAGTGCCAGAACGCAATCCTGCGCGCCTGCCTGGCTTACCCACTGCTGCACGGTTGTACCGTTACGCTTTTTGATCAGGAAGCAAACGCCGCCGTGATGTTCCGTGCCTGACGCTTTTGTCAATTCAGCTTCATCCACCACATGGTACGCTTTGCGGTTTGCCGCCATCCAGCGCAAGGCTTCTTTAAAACGTGGCGTTACGCTCTGGATAAACCAGGCGCGAACAATTGCTTCCGGACGGCTCTGGAACAGTGCCTGACAGGCGTTTTCGCCGTAGACGCGGGTTTCTTCCGCACGCTGACGACGCAACACTTCCGGATCAATAAAACTTTTACCACTGATGCCACCGTGATCGGCCTTTTCCGGCGTCTCATCACCCGGCGCGCGGGAAACCGTGCGCCACGGCGAATCTTCCCACTTGCGGTCACGGGGCTGACTCTGTTTGTCATCGCGGGCGGGGCGACGGCCACCGTCAGCACGAGATTTTCCTGGACGCCCGCCCCCTTTCCCGGTACGCGGGTTGTGGGTACGTTTATCAGAATCATCATCACTGCGGACATACATCACTTTGACCTTGCCGCTTTTACCTTTCATTTCATCGTTCATGCTTTTCTCCACCAGCGCTGCGCGAAGCGCGCAGATTACCCGAAGTCCGCGCGGTTCGCCATGATTTCGTACCAAAGCCTGCGACTATCATACCTATTGAATAAAACAGATTGTTGTCTGGAACAATGTCCCCGATAATATGTAACATATTAGAAACATACCGGCGTCGTTGCCGATAAGTCTCCTTACTCATCCCGAGGTTAGTTATGAATACCGTTTGTACCCATTGTCAGGCCATCAATCGCATTCCCGACGATCGGATCGAAGATGCGGCAAAATGCGGACGCTGCGGTCACGACTTGTTTGACGGAGAGGTGATTAATGCGACCGGTGAAACACTCGACAAATTGCTGAAGGATGATCTACCTGTGGTGATCGACTTCTGGGCACCGTGGTGCGGCCCCTGCCGTAATTTCGCACCAATTTTTGAAGATGTCGCGCAAGAGCGTAGCGGTAAAGTGCGCTTTGTGAAAGTGAATACCGAAGCTGAACGTGAATTGAGCAGTCGCTTTGGAATTCGTAGTATACCGACGATCATGATTTTCAAAAACGGTCAGGTTGTCGACATGCTTAATGGCGCAGTACCGAAAGCTCCGTTCGATAGCTGGCTGAACGAATCTCTTTAATCTTACCGGGGCGCATCTTGTGCCCCGTTTTCTCCTCTGCGACAATGGCGTTTTTTCGACGCTCTCTTATGACCGAAAACGCTGTTCTCCAGTTACGCACCGAGCGTATTGCGCGCGCAACACGTCCTTTTCTTGCCCGCGGTAATCGCGTTCGTCGCTGCCAACGCTGTCTTTTGCCAGAGAAATTATGTCTCTGTTCGACAATTACCCCAGCACAAGCAAAAAGTCGCTTCTGTTTGCTGATGTTCGACACCGAGCCAATGAAGCCCAGTAATACCGGGCGTCTGATTGCTGATATTTTGCCTGATACCGTTGCGTTTCAATGGTCGCGTACCGAACCCTCGCAGGATTTGCTGGATCTGGTACAAAACCCGGATTATCAGCCAATGGTGGTCTTTCCCGCCTCGTATGCTGATGAGCAACGGGAAGTGATCTTCACACCACCTGCCGGTAAGCCACCGCTGTTTATCATGCTCGATGGTACCTGGCCGGAAGCTCGCAAGATGTTTCGTAAAAGTCCGTATCTGGATAATCTTCCCGTCATTTCCGTCGATCTTTCCCGGCTTTCTGCCTATCGCCTGCGTGAAGCCCAGGCTGAAGGCCAATATTGTACTGCCGAGGTAGCCATCGCACTGTTAGATATGGCCGGCGATACCGGGGCGGCAGCAGGGTTAGGCGAGCATTTTACCCGCTTTAAAACACGCTATCTGGCAGGAAAAACGCAACATCTGGGTAGCATCACAGCAGAACAGTTAGAAAGCGTTTAAAATCATTCGGTCACTTCTGCGGGAGACCGGTATGAGTCAGCGAGGACTGGAAGCACTACTGCGACCAAAATCGATAGCGGTAATTGGCGCGTCGATGAAACCCAATCGCGCAGGTTACCTGATGATGCGTAACCTGCTGGCGGGAGGCTTTAACGGACCGGTACTCCCGGTGACGCCAGCCTGGAAAGCGGTGTTGGGTGTGTTGGCCTGGCCGGATATTGCCAGCTTGCCCTTTACACCCGACCTTGCGGTTTTATGTACCAATGCCAGCCGTAATCTTGCTCTTCTGGAAGAGCTCGGCGAGAAAGGCTGTAAAACCTGCATTATTCTTTCCGCCCCGGCATCGCAACACGAAGATCTCCGCGCCTGCGCCCTGCGCCATAACATGCGCCTGCTTGGACCAAACAGTCTGGGTTTACTGGCTCCCTGGCAAGGTCTGAATGCCAGCTTTTCGCCTGTGCCGATTAAACGCGGCAAGCTGGCGTTTATTTCGCAATCGGCTGCCGTCTCCAACACCATCCTCGACTGGGCGCAACAGCGTAAGATGGGCTTTTCCTACTTTATTGCGCTCGGCGACAGCCTGGATATCGACGTTGATGAATTGCTTGACTATCTGGCACGCGACAGTAAAACCAGCGCCATCCTGCTCTATCTCGAACAGTTAAGCGACGCGCGACGCTTTGTTTCGGCGGCCCGTAGTGCCTCGCGTAATAAACCGATTCTGGTGATTAAAAGCGGACGTAGCCCGGCGGCACAGCGACTGCTCAACACCACGGCAGGAATGGACCCGGCATGGGATGCGGCTATTCAGCGTGCCGGTTTGTTGCGGGTACAGGACACCCACGAGCTGTTTTCGGCGGTGGAAACCCTTAGCCATATGCGCCCGCTACGTGGCGACCGGCTGATGATTATCAGCAACGGTGCTGCGCCTGCCGCGCTGGCGCTGGATGCCTTATGGTCACGCAATGGCAAGCTGGCAACGCTAAGCGAAGAAACCTGCCAGAAACTGCGCGATGCACTGCCAGAACATGTGGCAATATCTAACCCGCTCGATCTACGCGATGACGCCAGCAGTGAGCACTATATTAAAACGCTGGATATTCTGCTCCACAGCCAGGATTTTGACGCGCTGATGGTTATTCATTCGCCCAGCGCCGCTGCTCCCGCAACAGAAAGCGCGCAAGTATTAATTGAAGCGGTAAAGCATCATCCCCGCAGCAAATATGTCTCTTTGCTGACGAACTGGTGCGGCGAGCACTCCTCGCAAGAGGCACGACGTTTATTCAGCGAAGCCGGGCTGCCGACCTACCGTACCCCGGAAGGAACCATCACTGCTTTTATGCATATGGTGGAGTACCGGCGTAATCAGAAGCAACTACGCGAAACGCCGGCGTTGCCCAGCAATCTGACTTCCAATACCGCAGAAGCGCATCTTCTGTTGCAACAGGCGATTGCCGAAGGGGCTACGTCGCTCGATACCCATGAAGTTCAGCCCATCCTGCAAGCGTATGGCATGAACACGCTCCCTACCTGGATTGCCAGCGATAGCACCGAAGCGGTGCATATTGCCGAACAGATTGGTTATCCGGTGGCGCTGAAATTGCGTTCGCCGGATATTCCACATAAATCGGAAGTTCAGGGCGTCATGCTGTACTTGCGTACAGCCAATGAAGTCCAGCAAGCGGCAAACGCCATTTTCGATCGCGTAAAAATGGCCTGGCCGCAGGCGCGGATCCACGGCCTGTTGGTGCAAAGTATGGCTAACCGTGCTGGCGCTCAGGAGTTGCGGGTTGTGGTTGGGCACGATCCGGTTTTCGGGCCGTTGATCATGCTGGGTGAAGGCGGTGTGGAGTGGCGTCCTGAAGATCAAGCCGTCGTCGCACTGCCGCCGCTGAACATGAACCTGGCCCGCTATCTGGTTATTCAGGGGATCAAAAGTAAAAAGATTCGTGCGCGCAGTGCGCTACGCCCATTGGATGTTGCAGGCTTGAGCCAGCTTCTGGTGCAGGTTTCCAACTTGATTGTCGATTGCCCGGAAATTCAGCGTCTGGATATTCATCCTTTGCTGGCTTCTGGCAGTGAATTTACCGCGCTGGATGTCACGCTGGATATCTCGCCGTTTGAAGGCGATAACGAGAGTCGGCTGGCAGTGCGCCCTTATCCGCATCAGCTGGAAGAATGGGTAGAATTGAAAAACGGTGAACGCTGCTTGTTCCGCCCGATTTTGCCAGAAGATGAGCCACAACTTCAGCAATTCATTTCGCGAGTCACCAAAGAAGATCTTTATTACCGCTACTTTAGCGAGATCAACGAATTTACCCATGAAGATTTAGCCAACATGACACAGATCGACTACGATCGGGAAATGGCGTTTGTAGCGGTACGACGTATTGATCAAACGGAAGAGATCCTCGGCGTCACGCGTGCGATTTCCGATCCTGATAACATCGATGCCGAATTTGCTGTGCTGGTTCGCTCGGATCTCAAAGGGTTAGGCTTAGGTCGACGCTTAATGGAAAAGTTGATTACCTATACGCGAGATCACGGACTACAACGTCTGAATGGTATTACGATGCCAAACAATCGTGGCATGGTGGCGCTAGCCCGCAAGCTCGGGTTTAACGTTGATATCCAGCTCGAAGAGGGGATCGTTGGGCTTACGCTAAATCTTGCCCAACGCGAGGAATCATGAGTAAGGTACTGGAAATGTTGACCACTTAATCGGGACTGGTGTTATTATTGCCCGCTTATGTCGTCTGCATTGCACAGAGGACCCTTCAATGAACAGAGAAGAAATGCACTGTGATGTTGTCAAAATTTAAGCGTAATAAACATCAACAACACCTTGCCCAACTACCCAAGATTTCTCAATCAGTTGATGATGTCGATTTCTTTTACGCTCCCGCCGACTTCCGGGAGACGCTGCTGGAAAAAATAGCCAGCGCGAAGCAGCGCATTTGCATTGTCGCCCTGTATCTCGAACAGGATGACGGTGGCAAAGGCATTCTGAACGCGTTGTATGAAGCTAAAAGGCAGCGTCCGGAACTGGATGTGCGGGTGCTGGTCGACTGGCATCGTGCACAACGTGGACGCATTGGCGCTGCGGCATCTAACACTAACGCTGACTGGTACTGCCGCATGGCGCAGGAAAATTCGGGCGTAGATGTTCCGGTTTATGGCGTTCCAATCAATACCCGTGAAGCCCTTGGTGTTCTGCACTTTAAAGGCTTTATCATCGACGATAGCGTACTTTATAGCGGTGCCAGCCTGAACGATATTTACCTGCATCAGCACGATAAATATCGCTACGACCGTTATCATCTTATCCGTAACCGTAAGATGTCAGACATTATGTTTGAATGGGTTACACAGAATATTATGAATGGCCGCGGCGTTAATCGTCTGGATGATGTTAATCGGCCAAAAAGCCCGGAAATCAAGAACGATATTCGTCTGTTCCGCCAGGAGCTGCGTGATGCCGCTTATCATTTCCAGGGCGATGCCGACAACGATCAGCTTTCCGTAACGCCGCTAGTGGGGCTGGGGAAATCGAGTCTGTTGAACAAGACCATTTTCCATCTTATGCCTTGTGCCGAGCAGAAACTAACCATCTGTACGCCATACTTCAACCTGCCAGCAATCCTTGTGCGCAATATTATCCAGTTGCTGCGCGAAGGGAAAAAGGTCGAAATTATTGTTGGTGATAAAACCGCGAACGACTTCTACATTCCGGAAGATGAACCTTTCAAGATAATTGGCGCATTGCCTTATCTCTATGAGATCAATCTGCGTCTTTTCCTGAGCCGTTTGCAGTATTACGTCAATACTGACCAGCTAGTGGTTCGGTTATGGAAAGATGACGACAACACCTATCACCTGAAAGGGATGTGGGTTGATGATAAGTGGATGTTGATCACCGGTAATAACCTGAACCCGCGCGCCTGGCGTCTGGATCTGGAAAACGCCATTTTGATCCACGATCCACAACTGGAGCTTGCGCCGCAGCGAGAGAAAGAACTGGAGCTGATCCGCGAGCATACCACCATCGTTAAGCACTATCGCGATCTGCAAAGTATTGCCGATTATCCGGTGAAGGTTCGTAAACTCATCCGCCGTTTGCGCCGTATCCGCATCGACCGATTAATTAGCCGCATCCTGTAATCACAACCCCGTCCTGTACGGGGTTTGTTTTTTGGAGGCCACGTTTTGCGTATTCTTTTTGTCTGTTCGCTATTGTTACTTTCTGGATGCAGCCATATGGCTAACGATAGCTGGAGCGGGCAGGATAAAGCTCAACACTTTATCGCCTCGGCGATGCTTTCCGCCGCCGGAAATGAATATTCACAGCATCAGGGGATGAGCCGGGATCGCAGTGCCATGTTTGGATTGATGTTCTCTGTCAGTTTGGGGGCGTCAAAAGAGCTTTGGGATAGCCGCCCCGAAGGGAGCGGCTGGAGCTGGAAGGATTTGGCCTGGGATGTCGCCGGTGCAAGCACCGGCTATACCGTCTGGCAACTGACCCGTCACTAAAGACGCATCCCCTTCCCTTTGCGATGTAGCATCAAAGAAACCAGAAACGCCACCACGGCCATCAAGGTCACATACCAGAAGAAGGCAGTTTCCATTCCTATTGATTTCAGCGACAACGCTACGTACTCCGCCGAACCACCAAATATAGCATTAGCGACCGCATATGACAGACCAACGCCTAATGCGCGAACCTGTGCCGGGAACATCTCAGCCTTCAGTATTCCACTGATTGATGTATAAAAACTCACTATCAGCAGGGCACACATCACCAGACCAAAAGCGGCATAAGGCGAGGAAACGTTTTGCAATGCTGAGAGAATAGGAACGGTAAAAATGGCTGCCAGCGAACCGAAACATAACATTGAGGTACGGCGACCAATCTGTAAGCGTACAGCCTGAACCGTCTGGTCAGAATCTGACGAATTAGACAAAGTGGTGTCCACCAAATAAGTAGTGGGAACCAAAGTGTCAGATATGCAGAAAAATGTGAATCCCGGCAGGCGAAAAGGCTGCCCTAATTATCCTCCCGAATTTAAACAGCAGCTCGTTGCTGCCTCCTGTGAACCCGGGATATCCATCTCAAAACTTGCTCTTGAAA
>NZ_MDGW01000056.1:0-10123 GCF_001712525.1 Shigella sp. FC1661 | reverse complement strand
TTTTTAATATTTCATTCTCCATTTCAATGCGTTGTAGCTTTTTCCTCAGCTTACGTATTTCGATTTGTTCTGGTGTTATCGGAGAGGCTTTTGGTGTTTTGCCCTGACGCTCATCACGCAGTTGTTTGACCCATCTTGTCATTGTGGAAAGGCCAACATCCATAGCTTTGGCGGCATCTGCCACCGTGTATTTCTGGTCAACAACCAGTTGAGCGGATTCGCGTTTAAACTCTGCGCTAAAATTTCTTTTTTTCATTGGAGCACCTGTGTTGTTCTGAGGTGAGCATATCACCTCTGTTCAGGTGGCCAAATTCAGTGTGCCACTTCACCCTGCCTGGCTGACTGATGAAGATATTATTGATTATGAGCTTACCTCACGCAATGAACCATTCAAAGGTACGATCGTATCACGTAAGAGTGTCGCAGCATTAATCACAGATATCATCGATAAACCTGAGAAACACATTGGTGAGAATATAGGTATCAATCAACCCGTGACTGATGGTGACAAGCCATTATTCATGTAAATCAATTACATAGTTACCATCGTAATGTACTATGTGCAGTACGATTTATTAAACTTATTAAGGTGAACTGATCAATCCGATGCGATTAACATGTGTAGAACCAGTAAGAATAAAATACGCCATGTATATAACATTACGACTTACATCTAAGTCAGCATAATTCTAATATCTGCACATCAATAAAAATGCAAACAACTTCCGGCAAAAAAAGTGATACAAGATCGATGACATAGCGTTGAAGAAAAGGATTTGATAATCCGCAAAATTTGCACAACACTGCCTGTAATACTTCCTGAACCAGAGACGATCATGACCGTAACCCGCCCACGCGCCGAACGCGGCGCATTTCCGCCCGGAACAGAACATTACGGACGTTCATTATTGGGCGCGCCGTTAATCTGGTTTCCTGCCCCTGCAGCCAGCCGCGAAAGTGGTTTGATTCTGGCTGGCACTCACGGTGATGAAAACTCTTCGGTCGTCACGCTCTCCTGTGCTCTGCGGACGTTGACACCTTCTTTGCGCCGCCATCATGTGGTGCTGTGTGTGAATCCTGACGGCTGCCAGCTGGGGTTACGGGCCAATGCTAATGGTGTGGATTTAAACAGAAACTTTCCGGCGGCGAACTGGAAGGAAGGTGAAACGGTTTATCGCTGGAACAGCGCCGCTGAAGAACGTGATGTCGTATTACTGACAGGTGACAAACCTGGCTCAGAACCTGAAACCCAGGCGCTGTGCCAGCTTATACACCGCATTCAACCTGCCTGGGTGGTCTCATTCCACGATCCACTGGCCTGTATTGAAGATCCCAGACACAGCGAATTAGGCGAATGGCTGGCCCAGGCGTTTGAATTGCCTCTGGTAACCAGCGTCGGTTATGAAACGCCTGGCTCTTTCGGCAGTTGGTGTGCAGATCTCAACTTGCATTGCATCACCGCAGAGTTTCCGCCCATCTCCTCCGACGAAGCCAGCGAAAAATATCTCTTTGCGATGGCATACTTGCTGCGCTGGCATCCTAAAGATGCAATTCGCCCGTCGTGAACTGAAGCGCCGGTTCCACATCTACCGCCAGCCAGGTCGGTCCGTCAAGATCGGCGAAACTGACCTGCGGCACCAGCGGTAAAGCGGCGCTAATGGCACGAGAGGTACACAACATGCAGCCCAGCATCAGACTGAAACCTTGTGCACGCGCTTCAGTCGCCAGCGCCAGCGCTTCCGTCAGACCACCGGTTTTATCGAGCTTAATGTTAACCATCTCATAGCGCCCTTTCAGCGCCTTCAGATTGCTACGTGTATGACAACTCTCATCAGCACAAATCGGCAACGGATGAATAAAATTCTCCAGCGCCGCATCGTCCTGCGCAGGAAGGGGTTGTTCAAGCATCGCAACGCCTAAATCCGCCAATAGCTGGCAACGCGCCGCCAACCCTTCTGCACGCCAGGATTCATTTGCATCAACGATCAGCGTCGCATCGGGCACAGCTGTGCGAATTGCCACCATCCGCTCACTAATAAGATGGTTATCCAGCTTCACTTTCAGTAATTTCGCGCCTGCCTGCCAGAGTGTTGATGCACTATTGGCCATCTGATCAGGCGTACCGATGACTACCGTCTGTGCAGTGATAACTGTCTCGGGAAGCGTTATGCCGATCAAATCAGCCAGCGATTGCTGCTGTTTTCGCGCGGCCAGATCCCACAATGCACAATCCAGCGCATTACGTGCTGCGCCGGCAGGGAGAATTTTTTGCAACTCCTCCCGTGTCAGCCCTTTCTCTAATTGCGACACGACGCTCATAATTTGCGCCATTACCGAGGCATCACTTTCTCCATAACGCGGATACGGCGTGCATTCGCCGGTGCCTTTAATACCCTCTTCTTCCAGTTCAACCACCACCACGCGCGCTTCACTGCGACTTCCCCGGGCAATCACAAACGGGGTATGTAAGGGCCAGGCTTCCTCAAATACCTTAACGGTTCTCATCTTTACTCCTTGTTGTCGCGGTGGTCTGCGGATTAAGCGCAAATAGCGTTTGCTGTGTTATTGACAGTTAGCATAAACTAGGTGTGACGTTAACTATATGTAAACAGGAAAGATAATCATGTCACAAACCGTTCATTTCCAGGGCAACCCGGTTACAGTCGCCAATTCCATCCCGCAGGCGGGTAGCAAAGCGCAGACTTTTACTCTCGTGGCAAAAGATCTGTCTGACGTCACCCTCGGTCAGTTTGCGGGTAAACGCAAAGTGCTGAACATTTTCCCGAGTATTGATACCGGTGTTTGCGCCGCATCAGTACGTAAGTTTAACCAACTGGCAACCGAGATCGACAACACCGTTGTGCTGTGTATTTCTGCCGATCTGCCGTTCGCCCAGTCTCGTTTCTGCGGCGCAGAAGGTCTGAACAACGTTATCACCCTCTCCACTTTCCGTAACGCTGAATTTCTGCAAGCCTTCGGTGTGGCAATTGCTGATGGCCCACTGAAAGGTCTGGCAGCGCGTGCCGTTGTGGTTATTGACGAAAATGACAATGTGATTTTCAGCCAGCTGGTGGATGAAATCACCACCGAGCCGGATTACGAAGCAGCTCTGGCTGTACTGAAAGCATAAGTTAATATGCCTGATGGTGTTGCACCATCAGGCATATTCGCGCTTACTCTTCGTTCTTCTTCTGGCTTAAGCCATATTCCCGCAACTTATTGGCAATCGCGGTATGTGAAACGCCGAGACGTTTTGCCAGTTTGCGCGTGCTGGGATAATTGCGATAAAGCTGGGTTAATACCGAGCGTTCAAAACGGCTGGTGATTTCGTCCAGCGAACCTTCCATCGCATCTTCGCCCACGGCTACCGTTGCGGCGTCATAATCCGGCAACAAAATATCCTGTGGACGCAGCTCATAACCGTCCAGTTGTGTCAGTGCGCGATAGATAGCGTTCTTTAACTGCCGCACATTTCCCGGCCACGCATAACGCGTAAGTACAGTATTCAGGTCAGCGGCCAGTTTCGGACGCGGCACGCCCTGCTCGTCGGCAAAGCGGGCGACGAACAGCTCAGTTAACGGCATGATGTCCTGCGGACAGTCACGTAGCGGCGGCAGATTGAGCGTCAACACGTTCAGACGATAATAGAGATCTTCACGGAACATGCCTTTTTGCACCAGTTCGACCAGATTCTTCTGCGTAGCGCAAATCACCCGCACATCGACATGCACCTCATGGTCTTCGCCAACCCGACGGAAAGTGCCATCATTAAGAAAACGCAGTAATTTCGCCTGCATCCGTGGTGACATTTCCCCTATTTCATCCAACAGCACCGAACCACCGTTCGCCTGCTCAAAGAATCCTTTCTTCCCTTCCGGAGCATGACCAAACAGTTCACTCTCGACCGCATCTTCCGGTATAGACGCACAGTTCAGCGCCAGGTAAGGTTTGCCCGCTCTGGGGCTTGCCTGATGGCAGGCGTAGGCAAAGAGATCTTTACCTGTACCTGTGTCACCCGTAATCAGCAGCGGCGCGCTTAGCATCGCCAGTTTCTGCGCCTGTTCGACAACATGCTTCATTTTCGGGCTGACGGCGACAATTTGACTGAAGGCGCTGACGTCCTGGGCGGCGACATTTTGCAACTGGCGGCCCATACGAATCGTTGATCGCAACATCACCACCGCACCGGTCAGGACGTGTTGATCATTTTCATCCTGAAGATAAACAGGCGTAATCTCCATCAGGAAATTCTGCCCATTAATAACGACATGCTCGTTATGCGAATCTTGCGGTTCGCTTTCCAGCCAACGTAAAAAATTAAAGCCGTTAATCAATTGTGCGGCGGTATGGTTGCGCAGGCGATCCAATTTTTGCCCAAAAAGCTGACAGCTCGCCGGGTTCGCCATATCCACTTTGCTTTTCATATCGACAGAGAGCACAGGTTCGGGCAACGCCTCCAGTAACGCGCTCAACGCCAGATGCTCACGTTCGGAAGGCATCCACGGGACAGTACGCACATCGGTAACACCTGCAATACGGCGTATTTCGGCCATCAGACTGCTGAAACTCTCAAACTCCAGTTCAGCAAAATTGAGGTAGATTCGCCCAATGGGATCAATCTCAATACCGCGTAAATCAATGCCTCTTAGCACGAGTAGATCGAGTAATTCGCGGGTCAGACCGAGTCGGTCTTCACAAAAGACTTCCAGACGCATGGGAACCTTCACCTGAAAAAAGAACAATTAATATGATGATATGACACTATTTGGATAGCAGGAAGGTTTCTGTCAACAATCATTGACACAAAGACGGAAAAACGGGCACTTCGGCGTAAAGATATCCGGTCAGCACCCGATATTGCATTATTTTTCGCTGGGCGTTTTGCCTTTTTGCAGCGTTTCTTTCACCTGACCGATAAGCTGACGACGGAAATCCCCGAGGCGAGGTTTGTCATCGTCAATCCACGGCAGCGGGCGGCAAAGCTCCATAGCTTTAATCCCGAGTCGTGCCGTCAGAAGTCCAGCACCAATTCCCTGAGCTGCGCGGGTAGACAAACGAGCAGCGAGATCTTGCGACATCCAGTCCATCCCCACTTCGCGCACCAGTTCGCTGGCTCCGGCAAAAGCGATATTCAGCAATACCAGCTTAAACAGACGCAAACGGCTGTAATACCCCAGTTCAATGCCATACAGCGTGGCGATGCGATTAATTAAACGCAGATTGCGCCAGGCGATAAACGCCATATCGACCAACGCCAGCGGGCTGACCGCAATCATCAACGTTGATTCCGCCGCCGAACGGCTGATTTCGCGCCGCGCCTGGGCATCTAAAACTGGCTGGACCAAATGCGCATACAAACTGACCACTTCACGGTCGTTTTGCGTTTCATGGATTGAGGCATACCAGCGTTGCAGCGCTGGATGAGACTGATCAATACCCGCCTGCTGCGCCAGTTTTTCGCAAAATGCGCGGCCTTTGCCCGTGCCGTGGCTGTGCAACAAATCGCGCGCTTCGTCGCGTTCATGGGCGCGCTGTCGCAAGCGCCATAAGCGCCGCCACTCTGTTACCACAGAACCTACGCCAGCGCCGATAATCAATGCCCCAGCGGCACATCCACCCAGCGCCACCCAGTCCTGAGTTTGCCAGGCATTCATTGTCCACTGTACACCCTGCCCGACAACGCTTGCGCCAAACAGAGCCAGCCCGCCCATCACCATTTTGCGCCACAGGCTGCGTTTCGGACGTAACGCTGCATCCATTACCGCTTCAACTTGCCCCTCTTCTTCAGGCGCTTCATCGAGCGTGGCCGGGGCAAATTTTGCGCCTGATTTTCGTCAAAGGTCTGCTGCGCCCTGAATTTTGGATTCTGATCGACCTCCAGCGGACCGTCGAAATCAATACGTGGTTTTAACGGTTCGGTCATCGCAATTTATCTCCTATTAAAAATTCCAGCGCGGCATCAAGACGAATATGCGGCAGCGGTTTGTCGACATCCATCACCTGCGGGCGAAACGCTTCAAACTGGAACCCTTGTTTGTCCCAGAACGCCTGACCGGGCAAACGCGCAGGAACTTCACCGGGATAAACGGTGAGTGGCGCACCATCGCTGAGCCGGTTACCGCGCAATGCCGGAATTTTCTCGCCGTTGACGTCAATAATGCCGCTGGTGGTCGCCTGCACCGAGGCCAGCCCCAGACAATCCATACTAATCCCTTCAAACGCCGCATTTTGCCAGGCATCCTGAATCAGTTGTTGCAGTAATGAAACCATATTGGCGTGCTGATCGATGGTCACATGGTCCGCTTTAGTGGCAGCAAACAATAGCTTATCGATAACCGGCGAAAACAAACGCCGGAACAAGGTACGCTGCCCGTAGTGGAAACTTTGCATCAGCTGCGTCAGTGCCAGACGCATATCATTAAATGCCTGTGGCCCACTGTTGAGAGGTTGCAGGCAATCAACCAGCACAATCTGGCGGTCAAAGCGCAGAAAATGATTCTTATAGAACCCCTTCACCACCTTCTCGCAGTAATAATTAAACCGCTCGCGCAGCATTCCGGCATTGGTGTGCTTATCGGCCTGCGCCAGTTTGGACTCGCCCCAGGTATCGACATCCGGCCACGGGAAGAATTGCAGCGCGGGCGCACCTGCCATATCTCCTGGCAAGACAAAGCGCCCTGGCTGAATAAAGTGCAGCCCCTGCTGTTTACAGTGGTGGAGATAATCGGTCCACGCGGCGGCAATGTCTGCCAGCCGGTTTTCGTCGGCAGGTGCTAGCGGGTCCAGCCCTTCGCACATCATTCGCCATTTGACCGACCATTCGCCGCGCTGACCATTGAGTAAGCCCGTCATCTGGCGTGACCAGCTTAAATAGTCCTGCGCCAGCATCGGCAGGTCGAGCAACCATTCGCCGGGATAATCCACAATCTCCAGATACAGCGTGGAGGTGTCCTTGAAGTGGCGTAGCAGCGAATCGTTCGATTTAAAACGTAGCGCCAGGCGGATTTCACTGACGCCGCGCGTTGGCGTCGGCCAGGCGGGAGGATCGCCATATAACTGCGCCAGTCCTTCATCATATGTGAAGCGCGGAATGCCAAAGTCACGCTGAGGAATGCGTTTTACGCCCAGCAGGCGCTCTTCACGCACCGCGCTTAACAGCGGCAAGCGTGCTCCGGCGTGAATATTGAGCAACTGATTGACCATCGCAGTGATAAACGCTGTTTTGCCGCTGCGGCTTAGTCCGGTTACGGCGAGGCGCAGATGTCTGTCGACACCCCGATTCACCAGCGCATTAAGTTCATTTTTAAGTCGCTTCATTGCTGTCCTGTGCTGCTCTGAAGACCAGAAAAAAATCATTCGTAAGGATATGAATGTGGGGGCCAGGCCATTGATTATCAACTGCCCGTGTTGTCATCGACGGGCGAACTCCATAAGATGTGTAGCATTCACGTTCGGACGGAGTTCCTGACCTATGTCCCCTACTATTTATGATATTGCCAGGGTTGCAGGCGTATCAAAATCCACCGTATCACGCGTGCTGAATAAGCAAACTAATATCTCCCCGGAAGCGCGCGAAAAAGTGTTACGGGCCATTGAAGAATTACAGTATCAGCCAAACAAGCTGGCCCGCGCGCTGACCTCTTCGGGTTTTGATGCCATTATGGTGATTTCTACCCGTTCGACCAAAACTACGGCGGGTAATCCGTTTTTCTCTGAAGTTTTGCATGCCATCACCGCCAAAGCTGAAGAGGAAGGTTTCGACGTGATATTGCAGACGTCGCACAATCCGGCAGAAGACTTACAAAAATGTGAAAGCAAAATTAAGCAGAAAATGATTAAAGGCATTATTATGCTAAGTTCTCCAGCGGATGAGTCATTTTTTGCCCAACTTGATAAATACGATATTCCTGTCGTGGTGATTGGCAAAGTTGAAGGTCAATATGCCCATGTTTATTCTGTCGATACCGATAATTTTGGCGACAGCATTGCGTTGACCGATACATTAATTGAAAGTGGGCATCAAAATATTGCCTGCCTGCATGCTCCGCTTGATGTCCATGTTTCAGTGGATCGGGTAAATGGTTATAAGCAGAGCCTGGCTGCGCATAATATTGCAGTGCGTGATGAATGGATTGTTGACGGTGGTTATACCCATGAAACAGCACTGCAAGCCGCGAGAGAATTATTAAGCCAGTCACCGTTGCCTGAGGCGGTGTTTGCCACTGACAGTCTGAAATTAATGAGTATTTATCGTGCGGCGGCAGAGAAAAATATTGCTATTCCGCAGCAGTTAGCGGTGGTGGGTTATAGTAATGAAACGCTGTCGTTTATTTTAACACCTGCACCGGGCGGCATCGATGTTCCGACGCAGGAGTTAGGTCAACAAAGCTGCGAGTTATTATTCCGCTTAATTTCTGGAAAACCGTCACCACAGAATATTACCGTTGCCACGCATATGACGCTGAAATAAATACCAGCTACCTTGCCTGAATGCCGGATGCGATGCTAGCGCATCTTATCCGGCCTACATTTATAGATCGGATAAAGTACTCGCGCCGCATCCGGCAATTTAGCCCATTATCAGAACGAGTAATTTACGCCGACACCTGCATAATGGAATTTATCACTGTCGCCTTCGTCGTGATCCTGCCACTCAAACGCGTATTCCAGCGAAACGGAAAGTCCGTTCTGGAAATCATAACCGTAAAATAAACCTACACGGTTAAAATCATGGCCTTCACATTCAATATCATCCTGCCAGTCCCAGTTACTCCAGCGATCCAGCCCAATGCGCGTATACGGCGTCAACGAGTGGTTGCCGAGCGTCAGCGGCAAATAGGCGCGAATTTCTTGCGTGGAAAACTCACCGTTATTGCGGCTGTCGTCCATATTGAAGCCGCGCTCGAGATAATAGTTCACTCGCAAGGCAACCGTTTCGTTGAAGGTATATTGCAGACCTGTTTCCGTTTCGACACGGGTATCAGCGTAACCGGTAGTGTTCAGATGGTTGGCAAATTTATACATCGACAACCAACCGTTGAAACGTAAATCGTCAGTCAGTTTCACATCCCAGTCTGGCGCGATTTTCCAGCGCTGCATATTCGCCGTGTCTTTACCCGGTTCATCAACGTAGTGATAACCATAATTACGGAAACCGCCGGTCAGGCCGAAACTGAAATCATCGTTTTCGAGGAACTGATAATGCACCTCCAGCTCCGGGCGATCAAACCACGTTCCACGTTTACCCGCGCTATAATCTACCGGCCCTTCCTGATAATAGGCCAGAGCAATTCTCCACGGCCCGTTGGCGGCATTAAAATAGACTGAAGGCTCCGCCAGCCCATCCATATCTTCGCCATAACCCTCGACGTTTTCTATTTCGTACATCGCGCCGATATTAAAGTGCCAGTAGTTCTTTTCCTCGGCCTGTGCGCAGGCCATTCCCGCACACATCACCAGTGCGGTACAGGGTAATAACTTTTTCATTATTGTTCCTTGTATTATTCTGGGGGAATGCCTTCCCCCTGTATTTAGCGAATTGCTATTTCCGTTTCTGCATCAAAGAAATGACATTTCGTCATATCAAAATGAATAGTGATATTTTCTCCTGCATGATAATCATTTAACGCACCAGCACGGACCACTAACTCGTGCCCCCCAACCGTGGTGTAGAGCATAAATTCCGCACCGGTTAATTCTGCCACGCTAATTTTGGCGGAAATGTTATTTTCCTCTTGCGCGTCCGGATGAATATCTTCCGGACGTATTCCCATCACGATGGGGGTAATGACTCCAACTTATTGATAGTGTTTTATGTTCAGATAATGCCCGATGACTTTGTCATGCAGCTCCACCGATTTTGAGAACGACAGCGACTTCCGTCCCAGCCGTGCCAGGTGCTGCCTCAGATTCAGGTTATGCCGCTCAATTCGCTGCGTATATCGCTTGCTGATTACGTGCAGCTTTCCCTTCAGGCGGGATTCATACAGTGGCCAGCCATCCGTCATCCATATCACCACGTCAAAGGGTGACAGCAAGCTCATAAGACGCCCCAGCGTCGCCATAGTGCGTTCACCGAATACGTGCGCAACAACCGTCTTCCGGAGCCTGTCATACGCGTAAA